>CAYUHO010000094.1:0-5733 GCA_964444445.1 uncultured Piscirickettsiaceae bacterium
ACGCACATTTTTTCTCAGTAAAATTTTAATCGCGGTTATTAAGTGTTTCCTTAAGAATCTGAGTAGAATATGGTTATTAAAATTTAGGATATTAAAGATGAACAATTTAACCCATTTTCCAGATTTAAAAGGCAAGCGCATCCTAATCACTGGTGCATCAAGTGGAATTGGTGCAGGTATGGCAAACACACTTGCTAGAGCAGGGTGTCGCTTGGTTTTACATTTTAATCAAAACAAATCAGGGGTTCAAAAAACGTTATCGGAAGTCAGAAAACTTGGTGCAGAGGTAAAAATTATCCAATCTGATTTTAGGAAATTGGATGGACTAGATGATTTTTTTCAACAAGCTTGGTCATTGTTTGATGGTTTAGATGGGCTGGTTAATAATGCTGGTTTAATTACGAAAAGTTTAAGTTTAGA
The DNA here is from genome assembly GCA_964444445.1 of uncultured Piscirickettsiaceae bacterium. Lineage (GTDB taxonomy): Bacteria > Pseudomonadota > Gammaproteobacteria > Thiomicrospirales > Thiomicrospiraceae > Hydrogenovibrio. The sequence goes on from CAYUHO010000094.1 coordinate 421, forward strand.
AGATGCAGATGCAGAATTGTTTAATGAAACACTGGCGGTTAATTTGCAAGCACCGTATTTATTAAGTACTGCATTCGCACAAAACTGTAAACTGAATCGTCAGAAAGGCGTAATTGTTAATAATAGTAGTATTCACGGGCAGACAACTTGTGAATGGTTTGCTGCCTATGCTGCATCAAAGGCAGGGATGGATGCGATGACAAAAGTGCATGCGGTTGAATGGGGAAAATTTGGGGTGAGAGTTAATGTACTTGCACCAGGCGTGGTTCCGGTTGAAAGGACTGCCGAAATATTACATCAACCAGAAATGCAAAAAAAATGGGTCGGTATGATGCCTGCTGGGCGTTATGGTTTAGTTGAAGATATGGGGTCTGCAACTGCGTATTTACTTTCAGATGCAACTGCTTGGATGACAGGGTCAATCCTGACCATTGATGGCGGTTTGACTGCTAGAGGGCATTATCCTTCACGTTAGATTTTCGTATGACGTCGCCTTACCAGCTAATTTCTGTGCCTGATTTTTTTGAGATTTCAGCGAGTTTTACTTGATGGTTGCTGAGTTCATCAGTGGTTGCCATTAGAATTTTAATCGGGTTTCTGTCAGTTGAAATCCTTTTGATATTGGTTTCATCAGTAAAGGAATCTTCTTTTAATAAAAGGTTGGTTTGTCCACCTGTCATCATTAGGTAAACATCTGCAAGGATTTCTGAATCGAGTAGCGCGCCGTGTAATGTTCGGTTTGAATTATCGATTCCTAGGCGTTTGCATAATGCATCTAGCGAGTTTCTTTGCCCTGGGTAGGATTTTCTAGCCATTTTAAGGCTGTCAGTAATCTTACAGTGGTCTTCGATTTTCCCCCATTTATTGGGCTTGAGCATAGATAATTCGTGATTAATAAAAGCAACGTCGAAAGGGGCATTGTGAATAATGAGTTCAGAGCCTTGAACATACTCCATAAAGGCATTAACGACTTCTTCAAAAATAGGTTTATCAACCAAAAACTCATTGGTAATCCCGTGAACTTCAATTGCTTCTGCTGGTACATCTCTCTCTGGTTGGATATATTGATGATAATTGTGGCTAGTGAGTTTTCGTTCAATCAGCTCCACCGCACCGATTTCGATGATACGATCACCTGTTTTCGGGTCAAAGCCGGTTGTTTCTGTATCCAGTAATATTTGGCGCATTTTTGTTCAGTTTCTTTTAGTCGTTTATTTTAGAATGGGCAGGTTATTGTAATTTATTTAATAAGGGAAGAAAATGAGAATTAAAAAAGGCAGTGAAGTGACTTTTCATTATGAATTAAGAGATGATAAAGGGACGTTGTTAGATTCAACTTTTGATGCAGAGCCAGTTCACTATATACATGGAGAAGGTGAAATTATTCTTGGTTTAGAAGAGTTTTTAGAAGGTGAAGAGCCCGGTTTTAAGGCAAAGTTAAGTATTGAACCTGAAAAGGGTTATGGTGCAAAAAGAGATGATTTAATCGTTTTTGCTGGTCCTGAAAACTTTGATGACAATGTTGAAATCGAAATTGGTTCAATTGTTGAAACTGAAGATCCACACGGAGAAGTGATTGAATTCAGAATTACAGATGTGGATGAAGATAAAGTTTATTTAGATGGCAATCATCCATTAGCAGACAAAACGCTGGACTATAAAGTGGAAGTGGTTGAAGTAGCTTAGTTATTTTCTAATCACTTTTAAGTGGAGACCTTTGCACGAGTTAGTCGCGAAATTATAGCCATTTTAATCCGTGAATAATCTCGTGTTTATGCCCTTTAGGGTGCAAAGGCCCCTAAGATTGATTTTATAGGTGAGCTTCGCAACAGGCATACTCTAATTTGTTGTTTTGTTCTTCTTTTGGAGGAACTGGCAAAGCTTCAGATTTTGGTATATGCACACCACATTGATGACAGGTTACCATTTTTTGAGGTTCTTTGGGTTGATTTGAAGTTTGCTCTTCTTGTTCAGCTTTAAGTTGTTCCGCTCGAAAATGATTGATTCGCTTAAGTGTAAATTTGATTACAACGAACACAATAAGGATTAGGATGAAGAATAATAGGGCTTTCATTGCAGTGTTTCCTTGATTTTACGAATCAGTCTGTAGCTTGTAGTTCACAAGTAATTCATCATCGAAGCTGGTTTGTGCAAGGTCAAGATTAAATTGCTCCATTTTCGCTTCTAAAGCACGTTTCTCTGCGAGCAGCTCTATCGTATCATGACTATTGTTTTCTAAGTGGTGCATTTGCTCAGTTGCTAAGTGATAGAAACGTACAATCTTAATTGCCTGCTCATCACCTTCTTCAATTTTAGCTTGCAGTGGTCGAATTCTATTGTAGATTTTAGCCATGTTACGCTTTAAACGCCAAGCATACATGGCTTCTTTCATCCATTCCTTATCAGCATAAAATGTTTTTACAATCCAAAAAGTAATAAACAAGCCAAGTAGTGCACCAGAAAAATTTAATATATATGGGTTGACATCCATGCTAAGCACATAGGGAGCAAAATGAGAAAGGGGAGAGGCAATAACTGCAAAGATAGCCATTATTCTAAAGGTTGCTCGGCGTGTATTCTTGCGATATACCTTCGGATCAATTTGCTGAATTGTGAACATGCTTGATTTCCATTCTAAAAATACGACATATTTTAATCATTTAGAAAGTATAATTTCACTTTTTTATAATTGATTAAACTATCGTGAACTACACTCGCCAAGACTTTGGTTTTGAATTACCTGAAAAGCTTATCGCCCAACAACCAGCCACCGAAAGAACTCAAAGCCGTTTATTGGTTATGGAAGAAGACGGGCAGGTTTCTGATAAAAAATTTACTGATTTAGTAAACTATTTAAAGCCTGAAGACTGCCTGATTTTTAATAATACCAAAGTTATTCCTGCACGCTTATTTGGGCAAAAAGCAACCGGTGGAAAAATTGAATTATTGATAGAAAGGGTGGTTGATGAAACCACCATACTCACGCATATTCGTTCAAGTCGGTCACCAAAAGAAGGCACAAAGCTGATTATTGAAAATGCCTTTGAGGTTGAAGTAACAGGTAGAGACGGCGCACTGTTTATTGTACAAATACAAAAAGATAAGAATAACTCTAAAAGTGCTTTAGAGTTAATTGAACAATACGGACACATGCCATTACCACCCTATATTGCTAGGGAAGATGTGCTGGATGATAAAGAGCGTTACCAAACGGTTTATTCTGAAAAAGCAGGTGCAGTTGCCGCACCGACTGCAGGTTTACATTTTGATTTAGAGTTTATTGAAGCGATTAAACAAAAAGGCATTCAAATTGGTTATGTCACCTTACATGTTGGTGCAGGCACATTTCGTCCCGTTCAGGTTGATGATATTTCTGAACATAAAATGCACTCGGAAGTAATCGAAATACTTGACGAAACCGTAGAATTAATCAAACAAACCAAACAAAATGGTGGGCGAGTTATCGCAGTGGGCACAACCTCGGTTAGATGTTTGGAAAGCGCCTATCGCTTTAGTAAAAATCAACAGTTGGCAGTCTACCGAGGTGAAACAGATATTTTTATCACCCCAGGGGTAAAGTTTAACGTTGTCGATGTGTTGTTAACCAACTTTCACCTACCTGAATCAACCCTAATCATGTTAGTTTCGGCATTGGCTGGTTATGATAGAACAATGAGCGCCTACAAACACGCAGTAGAACAAGAATATCGATTTTTTAGTTATGGCGATGCCATGTTAGTTTTTCCGCAAAAAGAGCAAGCATAAGGAATAAAATGGAATTTGAATTAGATAATCAAGACGGACGAGCCAGACGTGGGCGTTTAAAGTTTGAACGCGGCGTGGTTGAAACCCCTGCCTTTATGCCAGTTGGAACCTATGGTTCAGTTAAAGCCATGATGCCAGAAGAAATAAAACAAACAGGCGCACAGATTATTTTAGGCAATACCTTTCACCTAGCCATTCGTCCGGGTACTGATATTATAGAACAGCATGGCGATTTACATGATTTCATGAATTGGCAAGGGCCGATATTAACTGATTCAGGTGGTTTTCAAGTATTTAGTCTTGGTAAAATGCGCAAGATTTCTGAAAAGGGTGTTGATTTTAGAAATCCTGTTAACGGTGCTAAAATATTTATGGGGCCTGAAGAATCAATGGCTGTACAAAAAAAACTCGGTGCAGACATTGTAATGATTTTTGATGAATGTACCCCTTATCCAGCCACACACCAAGTTGCCGCGGAATCGATGCGATTATCACTACGTTGGGCAGAACGTTCACGTAAAGCCCACGATAAAGAACAAAAAAACACCAGGGGGGGTAAGCCAGCCGCACTATTTGGTATCGTGCAGGGCGGAATGTATCAAGACCTGCGAGAAGAATCGATTGAAGCCCTAACCAAAATAGGTTTTGATGGTTATGCAATTGGTGGATTGTCCGTGGGCGAACCAAAAGATGAAATGATGGCAACCCTAGATTTTACCGAACCACACATGCCAAAAGATAAACCGCGTTATATGATGGGAGTAGGTAAGCCAGAAGATTTAGTGGAAGCCGTTAGGCGTGGTATTGACATGTTCGACTGTGTTATTCCAACCCGTAATGCAAGAAATGGCTTCCTATTTACGCACACTGGGATTGTCAAAATCCGTAACGCTGTTCACAAAACCAGTACCGAAACGCTAGACGAAAAATGCGATTGTTATACCTGCAAAAATTACACCAGAGCCTATTTACATCACCTAGATAAGTGCGGTGAAATTCAAGGCGCTAGGCTAAACACCATTCATAATCTTCACTATTATCAAAGCTTAATGAAAGAAATGCGAGATGCGATTTCAAACAACCAATTGTCTGAATTTGTAACCACTTTTTACCAGCAAAGAGGGGAGGAAGTACCTGTAATTTAGAGCAGTGTATTAACAGCTTACCCCCCTAGTGATTTTTCCATTTATTGCCTTAGAGTACGGGGTTTACAAACATTAGGATTAAAACAGTGTTAAGAGTATGAATAGAAAAAAGAAAATCTAGTTGGAACATCGGTTGCCACCTCTGCTAGAGACTTAAAAGATATTGTTGTCCAAAATATACTACAGGTTGAAGGAGAAGGGCGTGCAACTAAGTATTGGTTAAAACCCAAATCCTAACTTGCAACCTTAACCTTATTGGCTGCAAAGATAGTTAGGATTCGGATAAGATAATATTATCGACCTTTAAGCATTGTTAAAGCCAATTCAATATTTGTCGCTTGCTGTGTTGCGTTACCAATATAACTAGCAGGCGTCATTTCTCTTAAGCTTTGTTTTGCTTCAT
>CAYUHO010000095.1:0-5729 GCA_964444445.1 uncultured Piscirickettsiaceae bacterium
TCGTGCATTTTAGCCAGTAAAAAATAATTGGCGGTTGTTAAGTGTTTCCTTAAAACTAAATAAGATTTTTTTCTGTTAAATAAAGTAATAGAGCAGCATAAGAACGCCCTTCAGAAAAGTCAGGCTGAGTTAGCAGTTGCTTCCATTTTTTAATTGGCCAATAGATTATTTCTAACGGCTCTGGTTCGTCACCAACAGCTGTTTTTTCTATCAAATTTTCAGCTAAAGCTAAGTGTGTTTGATGAGTCATGTAACCAGATGCCAGCGAGACGGTTTTTAACAATTTAACCTTTTGTGGAAAGAAACCTAGCTCTTCTTGACTTTCTCTTTCCACCGCTTGAAGCCATGTTTCTCCATCATCAACCTTTCCTTTAGCAAAGGTCAACTCATAACGTTCAACACCTGCAGCATATTCTTTGATCAACACAAAACAGTCATCTTTTATCGCTATAATAAGCACGGCTCCGTGAGAAGAACTTTGCATTCTTTCATACTGAGCCTTAACGCCATTGCTAAACTGAATTTCTAGCTTTTCGACACTAAAAATTCTAGTTTTCATCGCATTTTTTTTAGATAAAATTTGTGGTAACTTTTCCATATAATTAATAATAAACAAAGATGGTCACAAATGCGAATAAAAAGCTTGAATATGCCATGGAATGAAATTGATACTGTCCTGTTAGATATGGATGGAACCTTACTGGATCTTCATTTCGACTATCATTTCTGGATGTCATATTTACCTAAAATCTATGCCGAAAAAAACAACCTTTCCATTTCTGAAGCCAATGATTTTATTCATCAAAAGATTCACTCTCAAACAGGCACATTAAACTGGTATTGTTTAGACTACTGGACCGAACAACTAAATTTACCGATTGCTGAACTTAAGCACGATTTAAAACACCTCATAAAACCGCACCCAAAGGTGATGGATTTTCTTCACACCTTAAAGCAGCAGAATAAACAAATTATAATGGTGACAAATGCTCACAGAGATAGCCTTGCAATCAAAATGCAAGAAACAGAGATTGAGCATTACTTCAATCATTTAATCAGCAGCCATGATTACGGCAAACCAAAAGAAGACATTCAGATTTGGCAAGATATCCAACAAGATATCCCCTACAACCCAGAAAAAACGCTATTAATTGATGACAATATTACGGCGCTCACAACGGCAAAAGAATTTGGGATTAAATATTGTCTAGCGGCGACCTTTGTCAGTAATAAAATGCCTAAAATCGATCCGAAAGACTTTTTACACTTTGAAAGATTTGAACAAATAATGCCAACATAATAAAAGTTCCCCCCCCCCTGGTGGTTTTTTGCTTTAAAAATCACCAGGGGGGGCAACTTAAATAGTATTTAGCAAAAAGACTTTTTCTGTTATTGAAACGCCTTTCATATCAATCACCTTCTGTTCTAACTTTTTTATCTGGTAATAATTTTTGTAGAGAGAAATCACTTCTTGCTCGGTGACAGAAAATGGAGGTCCTGTCATTTCAGATTGTTCATATTCCATTGTAACTAACAGAAACGGTGTACCTGCTGGTAATATTTGAATAAGATGATTGACATATTTTCTTCTCATTTCTGTTGGCAAGGCAACCAGTGCCGCCCGATCATAAACTGCTTTAATGTTGGCGCAGTCTTCACGGGTTAGTTGGAAAAAGTCTCCCGCTAGTACCCTAATCTCTTCACACGATAGACCTGTTAGATTTGTTGCTTCGGTTTTCTGCGCATCCAATCCGTTCTCAGAAAAAAAACTGGCAACGGCAGCTGAATTTAATTCCACTCCAAGAATTGAATGTCCTTGTTCTCTAAGCCAAAACATATCGTAGGTTTTGCCACATAAGGGAACAAGAATTTCCGATGTTTTTTCGATAGGCAAGGCTTGCTGCCAGTGGGAAATCAAAAACTCGTTTACATCGGATTGATGAAACCCTATCGCTCCTTTTTCCCATTTTTCATGCCAAAAATCTGCTTCCATTTATTTTCCTTTTTGAAAAAGAAACTGAATCAATAACTTAAAATTTTTAGGATATAATACCCAAAAAACACGATTGGGTAAACATGACAAAACAAGAAAAAAAGACAAGCTTCTTGCAAAAGAATTGGGTTCAAAATTTACTGTGGTTTGCTGCAATGTTGGCCATTTTTTTAGTACTCAGATCTTACATGCAAGGAGAGGTTGCTGAAGGTAAGGCGCCCAACTTTGTCGCCGCTTCGCTCACCGGAAAACAGATTGACTTAAAAAACGTTCAACAAAAGCCGGTACTTATTCATTTTTGGGCAACCTGGTGCCCTATCTGTGAAGTTGAATTGGAAGGTATAGAAGAAATTTCTAAAGACTATCAGGTTATCAAAATAGCAACCAGCTCAGGCTCAAGAGAAGAACTTCTTAACTATGCTAAAACCAACAATATGAACCCTGATAACATCGTCAATGATCAAAATGGTTCTCTTATGAAACTCTACGGAGCAAAGGCGGTTCCAGCCAGTTTCATCCTCGATCAGAAAGGTAATATTCAATTTATAGAGGTTGGATTTACGACAACCCTTGGCTTAAGACTTAGACTTTGGAGCCTTGATAATTTTTAGTCAAAGTTAGTAAGCTAGGCTACTAAAGACAGCCCTAATGTATAATAACGGTTTTTCTCATTCTATGGATATTAACAATGTCATCTGAAAACATTTCTTTCTTTAAAAAAAGCTGGGTTAAGAATACACTACCAGTGTTAATTATCATTATTGCTTATTTTACTTTAAGACCTTTAATGCAAGACAGTATCGTCAAAGGGCCTGCGCCAGATTTTACTAAACAGTCTCTTACTGGAAAGAAAATTAGCTTAAAAGATTATCAAGGAAAACCCGTTTTAGTACACTTTTGGGCAACTTGGTGCCCTATTTGTAGAGAGGAACACCAAGAAATAAATGAGATTTCAAAACACTTTCCTGTCATAAACGTTGCAACACAATCTGACAGCGGCATGTTATTACGAAATTATGTCAAACAATACAAAATGAATCCTGACATTATTATTAGTGACTCAGATGGTTCTTTAATGAAAGCCTATAAAGCTCGTGCAGTACCAAGCTCTTTCATTATCGATGCGAATGGTCAGATTCAATACTATAAAGTTGGTTACTCAACCAGCTATGACTTAAAAAAACAACTCAACAAACTTACTACAAAACAAAAAAACTAAATTATGGCACTATTATTCTTACGTGATATACATCTTAACTTCGGTACCCAAATACTACTTGACGGGATTACTTTTCAAATCGAAACAGGTGAAAAAGTCTGTATCGTTGGACGAAACGGCGAAGGGAAATCAACGTTACTCAAAGTCATCGAGGAAGCTATCCTACCTGATAGTGGTACCAGAATTTTACAAGACGGAATTAAGATAGCAAAATTGCAACAAGAAGTGCCCAATGATATGCAAGGTAGCGTTTTTCATATTATTGCCAGCGGGCTTGGTAATACAGGTGAGTTAATCGATAAGTACCATCAGTTAAGTCATCGCCTTGCAGAAGACTATCAAGAGTCAACCCTAGATGAAATGACCAAAGTTCAACAGGAAATTGAAAAAAACGATGGTTGGGCACTGAATCAGAAAGTAGAAACCATTATTTCAAAACTCTCACTTCCTGCTGACGATGAGTTTTCATCCTTATCGGGGGGAATGAAAAGAAGAGTGTTACTTGCTCAGGCACTAGTGCAAACACCGCAAATTTTATTATTAGATGAACCAACGAATCATTTGGACATCCCATCTATACAATGGTTAGAGGACTTTTTAAAAACGCTACAGTGCAGTTTAGTGTTTATCACCCATGATAGAGTATTCTTACAATCATTAGCGACAAGAATCGTCGAGTTAGACAGGGGAAATTTGTCTAACTGGGAGTGCGATTATGAAACCTATCTACAACGCAAGCAAGAGTGGCTAGGTGCAGAAGAAAAAAATAATGCTGAATTCGACAAAAAATTAGCGCAAGAAGAAACATGGATTCGACAAGGTATTAAAGCAAGAAGAACCCGTAACGAAGGTCGAGTACGCGCCTTAGAAAAACTAAGAGCAGAACATAAAGCGCGCCGCAGTCAGCAAGGTAAAGCCAATCTACAAAGTAACCGAGCAGAAAAATCAGGAAAGCAAGTCATTGAAATTGATAATATTGGCTACGAATGGCCAGAGAAAACCATTGTAACTAACTTTTCTAGTATGATTCTAAGAGGAGATAAGCTAGGAATCATTGGCGCAAATGGTTGTGGAAAATCAACACTATTAAAACTCATCCTAGGTAAGCTTAAACCAACTAAGGGCAAGGTCACCTTGGGTACTAATCTAAAAATAGCTTATTTTGATCAACATAGAGCGCAATTAGATGAAAATGCAAAAGTAATCGACAGTGTTGTCGAGGAATCTGATTACCTTGAAATAAATGGTCAACGTAAACATGTCATGGGTTACTTGCAAGATTTTCTTTTTTCACCCGAAAGAGCTAGGCAACCCGTAAAATCTCTTTCTGGCGGTGAAAGAAATCGTTTATTACTTGCTCGCGTTTTTGCTAAACCTTCTAACCTACTGGTTTTAGATGAACCTACCAATGACTTAGATATCGAAACACTGGAACTATTGGAAGAACTTGTTTCAAACTATCAAGGAACAGTGCTAATTGTAAGCCACGACAGAAACTTCTTAAATTCTGTTGCAACAAGTTCAATCGTATTTGATGCACCAGGTGTTGTTAACGAATATGTTGGGGGCTATGACGACTGGGTAAGACAAAAACCAAATTTTGAAAATGAAAAAAAACAAGCCAATCAACAAAATAAGTTAGAAAAAAACTCAAAAACTAAACCAGTAGTTAATAAAAAATTGAGCTATAAGCAACAACTTGAATATGATAATTTACCTGTGCTTATTGATAAGACAGAACAAAAAATTGAAGCATTAACTCAAAATTCATCAGAACAAGATTTTTATAAACAACCAGACTTTCAAGTTACTTTAGATGAAATAGCAAAGCTAGAATCTGAGCTAGAGAATTTGTTTATTCGTTGGGAAGAGCTGGAAAGTAAAATTTCATAGTTCCAGCTCCCTAAACATCAAAAAACTAGCTAAACTTTACGGCTTTAAAAAAGTGCATCTGAGCCATTGCAAGTTGAACCTCTGTTTTCCCTACAATTGCGACAACAGCACCCTTAACTGGAATAAGGTTACCAATATAACCATCTTTACTAAACTGCTGTATTTCGCCTAGAGTTTTACCCGGCATAACAATGACAGTAACAGGGCCAGTATCTTCTTCAATGACGACATGCAACCCCTGTTGACCATTGACAACACAGCCTCCAGCGTAAGTCATAGTATCAATTGGCTTATGTAAGGTAGCACCAACAAAATTAAATATTTTCTGTAACTCTGCATCATTAATTGCTAATTGATTGGGTAAAAGCTCATCTTTAGTTTCTATTGTGTGCTCTAAAATATGCTCAATTACCACAGACCCAACAGCTGTGTCTAAAACGGCAAGTTGCTCTGTTTCAACCTGAGTATCGATCAATGAACTTGGTTGCTGCCATGTCCAGACTCCAACTAACACAACCAAAAAAGAGGCTACAAACAATGAGAGCTTTGAAAACCAAGTCGGATCATTAGCCGCTTGATTGGAAAAACTATTCTTCACCATAATTTTATCAGCCAAGCCCTCTG
>CAYUHO010000096.1:0-2626 GCA_964444445.1 uncultured Piscirickettsiaceae bacterium
AAAAATAGTACTCATAAATCGTCTCTTATTAATTTTAACGTTACATACTTTTGATTTTAACAGATTTTTTCAAAAACACACTGAACAAAATCTTACCCCATATCCTGTGGATCAACATCAATCGACCATCTTAGTTTTGATACTAATGGATGGGCGTAGATTTGGCTTTCTATTTGTCCGAACCATTGATGTAGGCTTGCTCTGTTGGTTGCTTGAATTAGGAGTTGATACCGAAAGCGTGCTTCTTTACGGAGCATGGGGGCGGCAACAGGACCAAAAACATCGCCATAACCATCACTGCTCCCCCCCCCCTGGTGATTTTTGAGTGAATTTTCTTTATTTTGAAGTGCTTGTTGTATGTCTTGTAGAAAATCCCAACCAATATGCGGATCAATTGATTCCGCTCTTAACAAAATTTGAAAACTAAAAGGTGGTAAGGATGCCGACTTTCTTTCTGCTAAAGCCGTCTTTGCAAACTGGTGATAGCCTTCTTCTACTAGGGTGTTTAATAATGGATTTTGTGGGTTAAAGGTTTGCAACAAGACCATACCTTTTTTCTGTTTTGTTCTACCTGCTCTTCCTGCCACTTGGGTGACGAGTTGTGCCATTCGCTCTGCGGCTCTGAAATCACAACTAAATAACCCTTGGTCAACATCCAAAACAACCACTAGGCTGACTTTTGGAAAATGATGCCCTTTGGCTAACATTTGTGTTCCAACCAAAATTTTGGCTTCACCCTTAGCTGCCTGTTGAGTTATCTTCTGCATTTGCCCTTTATTTTTGGTGGTATCTCTATCCACTCGTAAGACGGTTTCATTCGGAAACCAGTTTTGCATCTGTTCTGCTAATTTTTCTGTGCCCAGCCCCTTATGTTGCAATTGTTGTCCACCACAACTTGGGCAGTGAGAGGGTAGGTTTTGCTGTGAACCACAGTGATGGCATTTTAATTGTCGATATTGATGGTGATAAGTCATATGTGAATCGCATTGAGGACAATCTGCCTGCCAACCACAATCATGGCAAATTAAGACAGGGGCATAACCTCGACGATTTAAAAAAATCAGTACCTGACCACCCTCTTCTAAATGTTGCTGAATAGTTTCATGTGAAACATTAGCAATGCCTGCATGTTCGTTAACGGATTGATCACCGCGAACGTCAAGCAACTTTATGGTTGGCATTTTCGCCCCAGTGGCACGCTGTGTAAGCTCTAAATGATGGTACTTTCCTTGCTCAGCATTGTGCAGTGATTCCAATGATGGGGTCGCTGAGCCCAATACAACAGGGACACCTTCTATATTCGCTCGTCTGACCAAACAATCTCTCGCGGAGTAACGAAAGTTGTCCTGCTGTTTAAACGATAAATCATGCTCTTCATCGAGAATACAAACCCCAAGATTCGCAAACGGAGTAAAAACCGCTGAACGTGTTCCCAGTAATACTTTAACTTGATTCGATTTAATGACTGACCAAGCACAATGACGTTCTTTATCCGATAAACCTGAGTGAATGACGGCGACGGACTGTTGTAAATAGGCTTCAAACCTTGCAACTGTTTGTGGTGTTAATCCAATTTCTGGTACTAATACCAGTGCTTGTTTTCCTTGTTGCAATACCTTTTCAATAATGCCTAAATAGGCTTCTGTTTTACCACTGCCTGTTACCCCTTCTAGCAAGAAGGCATTAAAGCCGTCTTTTGCTAACACGGAGTTTACTACCTGTTGTTGCTGTTGATTTAATATCTGTTTATTGGCTTGTATTAATTGTGTGCGGTTGAGACAACTTAGGCTTTTTTCTTTGACCCATTCGGCTTGAATAAATCGTTTCATGGCAGGGCGCCAATTTGTTAGCTGGTGGTTTAGTTCTTCTGCGCAAACAGGGTTTTCAATTGCTTGTAAAAATTGCCACAACTGGTGTTGCGCTGTGGCATTGGGTTTTATCTGCTCTAGTGCCAATTTTCCGGTGTCCGTTAATTGCCAAGCAACGATTCCTTTTACAGCCCCCCCCCCTTGGCGAATTTTAGCTGGCATCGCAGTTTGCAGAACATTACCGATAGGTTCATGATAATAGTGTGCTGCCCAGAGCAGTAGCTTAAGTTCTTGTTTTGAAAATACGGTTTGTTTGTCCGTTGCCTTATCAACAACTTCATCAATCATTAAGATTTTTTCGTTGGCTAAATTGGACTGTACATTTGTGGCTACCACAACTCCAAGTTGCTTTTTATTTCGCACCTTTACCCAAACACGCCCCCCCACCATTGGAGTTTGTGTAGAATCACAACGGTAATCAAGAGGTGTTAAAAAAGGGCCTGCAACGGCAACGTGAATAATCATCGATTTTAATTTAACCAAGCTAAAGAGGCTTTATTTTAGCTAAAAAACCCCAGGGGGGGGGGGTAGTTATTAAACTAGTTTAGGTTTTCATATTGGTTGTTTATTAAAATACTAATAAAACCACATTTGATAGAGTGAGCTAAAAATCATAATCGTTGAAGCAACTGAATAGCCCATTCCGCCAATAATCGTTAACCATGCAAAAATTGGGTCAAATTTTGTTAGCCACCATGAAAGCACATCAACAATGAGGAAAATAAAGGGCGTAAAAATCAACAATGATTTCACCCATA
>CAYUHO010000096.1:2726-5724 GCA_964444445.1 uncultured Piscirickettsiaceae bacterium
ACACTACATCATCAACGGATAAACCCACCTTTCCATCAGCCATTCCATGAGTTAGCATTACCTGTGCTCCAGCCATCATTAACCCTAAGCCGACGACTAACAGGTAGCCCGTAAATAAAGATTTAACTGGCAAGGGTAACCATGGCAGTTTTTCCCAACTAGCCTAATCTTGAACATTTTTAAACATATTTCCCCTCCATAAATCAATTGTATCCATCCTGATGAAAATCGCCAACAAAAACTACAAATCAAGGATAATAAACAAATGCTATTATTAAAAAACACCTCTGACCCTAATTTAAGCAAACGGCTATTAGAAGTATTTAACTCACTCTCGGAACAAGATAAACAAACCCATACCGATATGAAATTAGGTTGGATAGAGGATGAAATTGCTAAACTTGCACTTTTTCCTGAAAATTCTGGCAGTGTTTTTATAGATTTTTTAGCAGGTAAAAAGAATCATCGCCGTCAATTTGGTGGTGGAAAAGGACAACCGCTTGCGAAAGCCATTGGGCTTAAATCTAATAGAACGCCCTCGGTTTTAGATGCTACCGCAGGTATGGGCGGTGATGCTTTTGTACTGGCAACCCTTGACTGTGAAGTGGTAATGGTTGAACGTTCGCCCATTGTCGCTGCACTTTTAAAAGATGGGTTAAAGAGGAGTTTACAAACATCAGATTCCGACATATTATCAATCGTTCAAAAATTATCTTTGATAAATGCTGATTCAACGGAATACTTACTGACAGCAAAGCCTGATATAGAAGTTGTTTATATGGATCCTATGTACCCTGAAAAAAAGAAAAAAGCGGCGGTTAAAAAAGAAATGGTAGCACTACAAAACTTGGTTGGTCCTGATTTAGATTCTGAGAAATTACTCTCGGCGGCATTAAAAATTGCAAAAAAACGCGTGGTGGTTAAACGCCCCGCCAAAGCACCCATTATTGAGTTAGATAATCGTAAGCCGACTATGAGTATTCAAAGCCCAAATACTCGGTATGATGTTTATGTTTTAGGCAGTTAAAAACTACAAAGATTCCAATAAACTGATAAACTCATTGCCATAACGCTCAAATTTAACTTCTGCAATCCCACTAATTTTCAGCATTTCTTTCTCTGTAACAGGATGTTTCATTGCCATTTCAACGAGTGTGACATCACCAAAAATTTGATATGCTGGCTTATCTTCACTGTCTGCGATTTCCTTTCTCAACTCTCTAAGTTCTTCAAAAATATCCAACTCTGCATCTGTCAAATCTTCTTTTTGCGCTTTTTGTACTCCCTGCATCGGGCGAGAACGAGACGATGTTTTTCGATTTCTTGCTGCCTTATTTCGAGGCTTAGCAAGTTCTAAATCAACTTGCCCCTTAAGCATTTCACCTGCTTTCGCTGTCAGTTTTAAAACAGAATAATTTTGTATATCTTGATACAAATAACCAAGATGAATTAACTGGCGAAGAATACTTGCCCACTCATCCGCGGAAAACTCTTTTCCGATTCCGTAGGTGCTAATCTCCATATGCTGATTTTGGCGAATTTTTTCATTATCCATTCCCCGTAATACGTCAATAACATAGCGAATACCGTAACCTTGATTATTCGCTTTTGCGAGTCGATAAACACAAGACAAGGCTTTTTGTGCCGCTTGCTTAGCATCAAAAAAGGTGGGGGGATTTAAACAAACATCACAGTTTCCACATTTTTTATGATGTGACTCAGCAAAGTAATTAAGTAACACACTACGGCGACAAGTAACCGCTTCGGCAAATTCCACCATGCAAGACAGTTTAAAGGTTTCTATCCTTTTTTGCTCTTCATCTGTGACACTTTCAATAAAGTACTTGGCAGTCATAATATCTTGAGTACCAAATAATAAAAGTGCTTCGGAAGATAAACCATCTCGACCTGCTCGACCTGTTTCTTGATAATAGCCCTCAATATTTCTGGGTAAATCATAGTGCACAACAAACCTTACATTCGGCTTATCAATCCCCATTCCAAACGCGACAGTTGCAACCACGATATTTACCTCATCACAAATAAATTGACGCTGAATTATCTGTCGAGTCGCTGAATCTAACCCTGCATGATAGCCTTTTGCCTGGTAGCCTTCATCCTGTAAAAGCAAAGCCACTTCATTCACTTTTTTACGACTCAAGCAATACACAATCCCACTTTCATGTTCTGCACCTCGATTTTGTAAGAACTCAATTAATTGTTTTGCAGGCTGTTTTTTTTCAAGTACGGTATATCGAATATTTGGTCTGTCAAAACTGGTAATATGGACTTGAGGGTCTTTTAGCTGCAATCGCTGTAAAATATCTTGCCTGGTGGCTGTATCAGCAGTCGCAGTTAGAGCAATAAAAGGAACATCTGAAAAACCTTGTCTTAACTGGCCAATTTGAGCATATTCTGGTCGAAAGTCATGTCCCCATTGAGAAATACAATGAGCTTCATCAATTGCAAATAAACTAATCGGTAAACTGACCAATTGCTGAGTAAAAGACTCACTTAACAACCTTTCTGGCGAAACATAAAGTAAGTCCAGCTCCCCCATATGCAACCGTCGTAAAACCTGTTCGGCACTATTAACATCTAAACTTGAATTATAATACTCCGCTCGAATACCATTGGCTTTTAAACTATCCACTTGATCTTGCATTAATGCAATTAAAGGTGAAACTACAATTGCAGTCCCTTCTCGCAACAAAGCAGGAATCTGAAAGCATAGAGACTTACCTCCCCCAGTTGGCATCAAAACAAAACAGTCTTTTCCTGAGTGTATGTCAGCAATAATTTCAGCTTGTTGCTCTCTAAATTGATCATAGCCAAACCGATGCTGTAAAACATCAAGTGCTGTTTTAGAACTTTGTTGAGACATTAACTAGCCTTAAGAATTAACGGAGCCTATATTATAAAACAAGCGCTAACAATCCGTTCAATAATCGCTTAAAGTCCCACAGAATCTTAAGTTAGTTATTCAGTGCCTCCTTAA
>CAYUHO010000097.1:0-5616 GCA_964444445.1 uncultured Piscirickettsiaceae bacterium
TTGATTGATAATTAATTTCATATAGATTAGACTGTTTTTTTACTTTATTTTTATTCAAGAAGGTTACCGTGAGTCAAGATTTTTTAGTATTTCAATTTGAAGCAGTCTCTATTCAAGAATACATATTTGCCACCAGTAAATTAAAAGAAATGGTAGGTGCAAGTCAGTTGCTTGAAAAATTGACACTTGATGTTTTAACCAAAGCGGTCAATACAGCAGGAATGACTGAAAAAAAGGTTAATGATTTTAATGGCTCAGTTTCAAAAAACCAAATTTATTTTCCCAGAAAATCGGGAGGTGTGTTTTTAGCAGTTATGTTGAATTGTGAAAAATCCCATGCCTTTATTCAAGCTTGGTCACTGATTGTTCAGCAGTTTATGCCAGGTCTTAAATTTTCAGTTGCCAGTGCATCTGCTAATAAGATTTCGGAAGGTATTAAATTAGTAAGAGAAAAACTAGATGCAGAAAAAAACACCCCAAAGATTTCTCTGCCAGAACTTACCCCTATTGCCCAGCGCTCCCAACGCACAGGTGGAGAGGTTGTTTATATTGAAAGAAAAAAAGGCAAAGTCACACCAGTTGATTTAGCAACCCGGAAAAAACAAATGGCACAAAATAAAGCGGCTGATTTTTTTGATGAAGTCACTCAAAAATGGTCAAAAGAAAAGGCTACCGTTTTTCCAAATATTTTTGAACATGACAAAGTAACTGAAAAAGATGCACATATCTTTCCATTCTCAGGACAGGCGGGTGAACACTATATCGCAGTGGTGCATGCCGACGGTAACGGTTTAGGACAATACATTAAAGACTTTATGATTAAGCTGGGTGAAAAAGATGACAAAACCTTTATTCAGTCATACGCTCAATTCTCACAAGGTATGGATAATGCCTCCGAAGCCGCCGCACAAGCTGCCACAGCTTGGTTAATTTCAGCACACGAACGAGACAAAAATACAGCCTTACCCATTCGCCCACTGATTCTTAGTGGTGACGATGTTGCCTGTATTATTCGAGCGGATTACGCGTTTGAGTATATTCAACGTTTTACTCAAGAATTTGAGAAAGCTTCTAAAAAAGAATTAAGCAAACTAAAAACAGATGCTTTTCCAAAATACCTCACCATGACATCAGGCGTGGTATTTTTACGTTCTAATCAACCGTTTTATATGGCGTATCAGCTTGCAGAAGATTTATGTACACATTCTAAAACCATTGGACGGCGTAAAACCTTTAAAGTCGATGGCAAAGATATGATTCCATCTACCATGACATTTAACTATGTTACTAATACCCTGTTTGAAGAAGCAGAGCAGCAAATTCAACAAGAGTTATCCACCACAAATGGTACAAAACTAACTCAAGAATACTATTTATTATCTAATAAAGATGAACAGCAAGAAAAAAGTGTTAATTTTAATCAGTTGAAAAAGCTATCAAGTTGTTTCGATGGTGAAACGCTAAAAATTAGCTTTATTCGTGAATTATTAACCTACTTACATCGTGACCCAAATCACGCTCAACGCATGTTAAACCGCTGGATAGAACGACTAGAAAAAGACAGCAAGCAAAAAGAGTTGAATCAGTTTGAGCAAGCACTCAAACCGTTTAGTTTAACTTTGGAAAATCTATTACAAAACCACAACCCACTGGCAGATTTAATTGCCTATCATTCGCTTGCAGGCAATTTTGAGGAGATTAAATAATGATAAAGCTCATCGCAGAATTTCAAACCTTTTGGCAAATATCCACTGGGCGTGGTGCGGGTCAAAACTTAGACTCCTTAATTGAACGTGACGCAAATGGCTTGCCTTATGTATCGGGTAAAACAATTAAAGGATTGTTTCGTGAAGCCTTTGCCAAACTAGCCGAATGGCAAACAGACGAGTACAAACAACATCATGACGAGCTATTCGGCTCTTTCTCAGGAAATAGACATGAGACCCTGCAAGGAAAACTTCACTTCTCCAGCCTAACATTTAGTGAACAAGAAATAGAAGATTTTAAAAATAACCAACAACTGATTCCTTTGTTAGCCACTACCCATACCAGTACTAAAATAGATGACAAGGGGGTTGCAGTTGATAAATCTCTGCGTTCAAGTGAAGTGGCTTTACCAGTGATTTTACAAGGCGAAATATCATTGATGGAAAATGCCGACATTTCAAATAAAAAACTCACCGAACTGCTTACAAACGCTTCAAGTCTCATCACCAACATTGGTAGTAAAAAAAAACGTGGTTACGGACAAGTCAAACTTAACTTAGAGGAGAAAAAATAATGAAAAGAATCCAACTCACTCTAAAACTCATTGATCCACTTGTGATTAGCCAAAGTTCCGCAACAGAAGGCTTGCATCAAACACTAGACTATATTCCTGGCTCTAATTTATTAGGTGCAATGGCAGCAAAACACTATCAAGATTTAGACAATGCCGAAACTATTTTTCATTCAGGACAAGTTCGTTTTGGCAATGCCTATCCAGTTATCGACAATCAATTGACTCAGCCAGTGCCAATGAGTTTGCACTATACTAAAGGACAGCCAGAGAGAGCGGTCACCAATCTTCTGACAGGCAACATTGAAGGACAACCTAAACAACACCGAAAAGGTTACTTAACACCTGATTTGCAGTTAATAAAACCCAAAAAAGATTTGCACCTAAGAACTGCCATCGAAGCAGGGAAAGGCACAGCGGCAGAAAACCAGCTTTATACTTACCAATCGATCAAAGCAGGCATGACCTATCAAGCCCATATTGATTGTGACAGTGAACAACTTGCAAATACCGTGTCTAGTTTATTAAAAACCGGACAAACACTTAGGTTTGGTCGCTCCAAAACCGCCCATTATGGACGAAGCGAACTCAAAAAAATTGAAGTAATTGATTTAGCATCACCTGAACTTTATAAAAACAACGAACAAATCATTTTATGGCTTGCCAGTGACTTAATTGCCTACGATTATGAAACAGGGCAACCGACCCTAATGCCAACCTTAAAAGATTTAGGGCTGGCAGAATCGGGTGATTTGATTGCATCTAAGTCCTTTATTCGAACTCGCAGTTACTCGCCCTATAACGGTTTTAGAAGAAGCTACGATATGCAACAACAAGTCATCAGCCAGGGCAGTATTTTGGTTTATCCAAAAGTTGAGATTAATACAGAACAACTCAAACAAGGTTTGGGGGTTTACACCGAAACAGGGCACGGGCAAGTGGTCAATGTGGATGAAAAATGGCAAGCTGTTTTTCAACAACCGTTCACACTTAATGAACCTGAAAAAGATAAGCCAAAAGACAAACCTGTTCAATCAGTTTTAGCCAACATGTTAAAAAGTCGCTACGCAGTGTTAGAAAACAAAGAAGCCCTGCAAGAACCAGTAAACAAGGCATTAAAAGAACTTATTAAACTCTATCAATCCATTCGCAGTTACAACGGAACTTCAGTTGGTGTAGAAGTCGGACCAAGCAGTACCCAGTGGGGCAGAATTCGCACGCTGACAGAAAAACAAACGTTTGATAATAAACAAAAGCTTATTTCTGCACTGGAAGACATTTTAAAAGAAGGTGATGAAGCTTGGACAACAGCGGACAATCAAAATAGCTTTAAATCTTTCCTCAGAAAAACCATTTACGACTTTAAAGACAAAAAAAATATTGGTGTTTTTGTCAGAATGCTTGCCAGAGAATCCAGCCACAGTCAACAAATTGCTGCCGCAAGAAAGGGAGATAAATAATGAGTACATATCAAAATTCAATCCAGTTCTCCGCTAGAATCACTGTCGAATGCCAAAGCCCACTTGCCATTAGTGCAGATGAAGCGGATCCAACACTAGACAATACCATAGTGTTAGACGGACACGGCATGCCGACGATTCCAGGAACGTCCATAGCGGGAGTACTAAGAAGCCTGTATCGAGAAACTCATAAAAACGAAAATGAAGTCTTTGGCAAAGCCGAAGGTAAGAACAACAATATTATTTCTCGTTTTGAAACCTCATTTGGCTTTATTCATAATGAAAACAATCAACCTGTAAAAGGAGCGATCTCCACTGACATAAAAATTGGCTCAGCACCAAAGTTAGTTTTAAGAGACCAAGTAGCACTAAATGAATACGGCACAGTCAAAGACATAGGTAAATTTGACAAAACCGCCCTACCTAAAGGCACAAGGTTTAGCTTTCAAATCGGCTTAAAGGCAGACAATAAAGCAGACCCTGCATGGCAAAAGCTACTTGAATTGCTTAAAAAACCAATGTTCCGCTTGGGAGGCTTAACCCATCGTGGCTTTGGGCAATTAAAACTGATTGCTCTGGAACAAAAGTGTTTTGACTTTAAAGATATGAATGACCTAAAAGCTTGGCAAGATTGGCAAAACTCAGGCTGGAAAATGGCAAAATTCCAATCAAAAGAAACCAAATTTATTAAGCTAAATTTACAACCAGAAGACTTTTGGCGTGTCGGCGACGGTACAGAGCCACTTGCCAAATATGACAAAGCCCCAGATGCATTGCCTTACACAGAAAACGCAGTGCAATGGCAGGACAACAAAGCAACAGAAACCACAAGAGTTGTGATGCCTGCCACAGGTATCAAAGGGGCATTACGCCATCGCACCCTTTTTCACCTACGCAAAATAAAACAAGACTGGGATGGCAAAATTAAAGACGAAACACTAGCCGAACTCTTTGGCTTAGAAGCAGGGCATAAATCCGATAACGGACAAGTTGGCAGTCTGATAATCAACGATATTTTTATTGAAAAAGACACCTCACAAATCCAAGTCAAACAAATGATGCACAACAAAATTGACCGATTTACAGGCGGTACGATTGATGGTGCACTATTCAGTGAAGAACTTATTTACAACGAACCACTAAACTGTGAAATCTACCTCAAGCCAAAATACGACCAAATTGATTCAGAAATCAAACAAGCCTTTGAACTCGCCTTAAGAGATTTAGGTGAAGGAAGGCTAGCACTAGGAGCAGGTAGCTCAAAAGGACACGGCTATTTTGAAATCACCAATTTAGATGACGTAATCAACCAAATTCAAGCAACCAAATTCAAGGAGTGAAATAAAATGCAAGCACTCGAAATATACAATAAAACCGCAGAAGCTCTTGCCCCGATTTTAGGCAAAGGTTGGATGAAAAATCTAATGGCAGAATCCATTGAAGTTATATCAAAACAAATACCAAATTCACAACTTAATGAAAAACTTAATAAGTTTGCACCCACTCAAGGCTGGGTACAAACCCTAAACGAAGTCACGCTTTTTACAAATCAACTACCAAAAGGTACCATACAATCCGCCGAGTTTATCAACGCAAAAGGCGATAGCCTACACATACGCCCAGCAGGTAATCAAAGCATTGTCACAGAATACAAAAAAGACCAAGGCAAAAACTACATCTGTGGCAAATACAAACAAGCCATCAGTGTAAGCGGATTAGACGATGGACAAAAAGAAGCCTACTACAAAGTCTATTGGAACGAAAACGACACCAAACAACCCAAATACAGCCGTTTTATTAGCATAAAAGATATTCCAAACAAGGAGAAAAAATAATGAGCCAAGCCAACACAATACCCTCTCCTTACAATTTTGTGCC
>CAYUHO010000098.1:0-5613 GCA_964444445.1 uncultured Piscirickettsiaceae bacterium
ACAACAACTATCTACTTTTAAAGATAATCGAAGCTTTCAAGTTGGGGCGTCGAAACTATGGGACTAAACACTGAAAAAACATCTTTATCTTGCGGTTCGTAAACAATATAAACCCCGTCATCACTGCCAAACTGTGCGCGAAATTTATCAAGTGCAATTTTGCTCGGGTCATCATCATAAAACCAAGATTCTAAAGACATATCCATATTGAAATGCTTAAACAATCCGACCGTCATAAAAGCAGTGCTAACAACATAGAGAAACAAAACAAGCCGTCTAAACTTGAGTGTATAGACAGCGATAGAGGCTAAATGATGACGTAATAAATGAGTTTTAAACATAGTTACTTCCAATAATTCTTTCTTTATCACTGCTTTATTCTATCTTTATCCTTTCTCAAAAAGTTCGACAACATTATTATCTATATCCCAGAAAAATAAAGCTTTTCGACCTGATTTACTGACAGTAAATTTTATATTTTTATCTTCCAATAAATTGATAAATCTCCCAATAGAGTCAACCTCCAAAGCAAAATGAACATCTCGTCCACCATGTTTAGGTTTGCTGACATTTTGATAAGGATTGTCCAATTGCATAAGGTGAATCGTTTGCCCCGCACCTAAATCTAACCAGTAACCTGCAAAATTTAAGTCAGGGCGCTCTAGGATTTTCAAACCTAATAATTCCTGATAAAACGTCAGTGCTAAATCAGCATCCTTGACCAAAATACTAACATGGTTAAAGCCTAGAACTTTTGCCATTAAAACGACTCCTACTGATATAATTTATATCTTAAATTTTAACACAGAGATTTTTATGATTTACCTATTTGGAATTAGCAATTGCGACAGAGTGGTTAAGGCGAGAAGAATTCTTGAACAGTCAGGCGTTGCGTTTGAATATATTGATTTTCGCAAAGGAAACTTTAAGATTGAACAGGTTAAAGAGTGGTTAGAACGTGCCTCAATCGACGAAATAATTAGCAAACGCAGTAAAGCTTGGGGAAAATTAACCGAACAACAACAAGCAGATTTATTGTCAGATCCAGACCCACAGTTATTGTTTGAAAATGAAACACTGGTTAAACGCCCTGTTTTAGTGACTAAGGATATTATTCACTTTGGATTCAAACAATCTGTTTATGATGAAATCACACAACCATAAAACAAAATAAGCAATTAAAATCATGTCAGAAACCATCAAACTTGCACAACAACTCATTCAAATTGATTCCATCACCCCTGATGATAAAGGCTGCCAGCAAATAATTGCCGATTACCTTTCTCCACTAGGGTTTGAAATCGAAAACATGCCCTTTGCTGAGGTAACCAACCTTTGGGCAAGAAAAGGCACAGAAAGCCCTTGTATCGTTTTTGCTGGTCATACAGATGTTGTACCAACAGGTGACGTTAATGATTGGACACACCCACCCTTTTCCGCTCATATTGATAAAAATGGCATGATGTACGGGCGTGGAACGGCAGACATGAAAAGTTCAATTGCCTGTTTTATGGATGCAACAAAACAATTTGTAACCGATTACCCCGACCACAAAGGTTCAATTGCCTTTCTCATCACCAGTGATGAAGAAGGACCCGCTCACAATGGCACGGTTAAAGTGATTGAAGCCTTAGAAAATCGCCATGAAAAATTCGAATACTGTTTAGTGGGCGAACCTTCCAGTAGTCAAAAACTAGGCGACTCGATTAAAAACGGACGTAGAGGTTCGTTATCAGCAACCTTAAAAGTCATTGGCAAACAAGGGCACATTGCCTATCCTGAATTAGCAGAAAATCCAATTCACACCGCAATGCCAGCCTTAAATGAATTGGTTGCTAAAGTTTGGGATAAAGGCAATCAATACTTCCCCCCTACTTCTTTTCAGATTTCAAATATCAATTCGGGTACAGGAGCAACCAACGTAATTCCTGCAGATAATACCGTGTTATTTAACTTCCGTTTTTCGACTGAAAATAGTAAAGAAAGCCTGCAAAAAGGCGTGTTAGAGATTTTAGATAAGCATGGTCTAACCTACGATATCGATTGGCAACACTCAGGTGATCCATTTATTACACCTGCTGAAGGAGAGCTAATTCAAGCCGTTAGCCAAGCGATTGAAGATGAAATGGGTTATAAAACAGAATTATCAACAGGTGGCGGAACTTCCGATGGGCGATTCATTGCAAAAACAGGTTCACAAGTGATTGAACTAGGTCCGTTGAATGCAACCATTCACCAGGTGGATGAACGTGTTAGCACTGATGATTTAGAAAAGCTGACTAAGGTATATTACCAAACCTTGGTTAACTTACTATGAATCCGATTCTAATTACCGTCATTCAAATTTTAGCCTTTGCCTTGTTTATTTATCTGATTTACCCAGCCGTTAAATCAGAAAACTGGAAAGAAAAATTTATCGAAAACAAGCATGCTAAATCAATGTTGATTGTGTTTATACTCATCATTGGATTTATGACACTGATGGGACTTTTCATTGATACTTTTTTACCAGTTGAAGTTCTTAAATAGTTATCTCTAAACACTAATTCATAGACTAATGTTTAACAGATTGGTGTCAAGATTTGGTAAAATACTCATCACATAACAATATATAAATACAATAAATACAAAAACTAGTACATACAACTAGCTCCGAAGAGGTTTAAATGAGCTTATATTTAGAATATCTGGATGAAATAGAAACTCGTAAGAAGGAACTTAATTTACATCCTAAACCAATTGATAGCGCTGATTTATTATCAGAAATCATCGCCCAAATTAAAGACACTAGCAATGAGCATCGTAAAGATTCTTTACAATTTTTTATCTACAATACTTTGCCAGGTACAACCAGTGCTGCGGGTGAAAAAGCTAAGTTTTTAAAAGAAATTATTCTTGGCGAATCTGTCGTTGAAGAAATTACCCCTGAATTTGCGTTTGAATTACTATCGCACATGAAAGGTGGACCATCCGTTGAAGTCTTACTGGATTTATCTTTATCAGATGATAAGAAGGTCGCCATTCCTGCCGCTGAAGTTTTAAAAACTCAGGTATTTTTATATGAAGCAGATACCGCACGCCTTGAAACGGCATACAAAAACGGTAACAAAATTGCAAAAGACATTTTAGAAAGCTATGCTAACGCAGAATTTTTCACCAAGCTACCAGAGATAGATGAAAAAGTCGAAGTGGTCACTTACATCGCTGCCGAAGGTGATATTTCTACCGATTTATTGTCACCGGGAAACCAAGCCCACTCACGTTCTGACCGAGAATTACATGGTCAATGCATGATAACCCCTGAAGCGCAAGCCAAGATTCAAGCATTACAAAAACAACACCCTGATAAAAAAGTCATGCTAATTGCTGAAAAAGGCACTATGGGGGTAGGTTCATCAAGAATGTCAGGAGTAAACAATGTCGCCTTATGGGCAGGACAACAAGCTAGTCCCTATGTTCCATTCGTAAATATTGCACCTGTTGTTGCAGGAACGAATGGTATTTCACCCATATTTTTAACCACCGTTGATGTAACAGGTGGTATTGGGCTTAACCTTAAAAACTGGATTAAAAAACTGGATGAAAACGGTAATCCAGTGCTTGATGAAAATGACGAACCCGTTCTTGAACAAGCCTATTCTGTTGAAACAGGTACCACGCTTACCATCAATACAAAAGAGAAAAAGCTCTACAACGGCGCTCAAGAATTAGTAGACATCTCTGCTGCCTTTACCCCACAAAAAGTGGAATTCATGAAAGCTAGTGGTTCCTATGCGATTGTCTTCGGTAAAAAACTACAAACCTTTGCCGCAGAAACCCTTGGTGTAGAAGCACCACTTGTTTTTGCACCGTCAAAAGAAATTTCGCATAAAGGGCAAGGACTAACTGCCGTTGAAAAAATCTTCAACAACAATGCAGTTGGTGTTGCCTCAAAAGATGCACTTCATGCGGGTTCTGATGTTCGTATTAAAGTAAACATCGTTGGTTCGCAAGATACAACGGGATTAATGACTTCGCAAGAACTTGAAGCCATGGCGGCAACGGTGATTTCACCCAGTGTTGACGGAGCCTATCAATCAGGTTGTCATACTGCGTCCGTCTGGGACAGTAAAGCGCAGGCTAACATCCCAAAACTAATGAAGTTCATGAACAACTTTGGCTTAATTACCGCTCGTGCCCCTAAGGATTCATACCATGCAATGACGGACGTCATTCACAAAGTACTCAATGATATTACCGTTGACGAATGGGCGATTATTATCGGTGGAGACTCTCACACCAGAATGTCAAAAGG
The DNA here is from genome assembly GCA_964444445.1 of uncultured Piscirickettsiaceae bacterium. Classification (GTDB taxonomy): domain Bacteria; phylum Pseudomonadota; class Gammaproteobacteria; order Thiomicrospirales; family Thiomicrospiraceae; genus Hydrogenovibrio. The sequence continues at coordinate 4,295 of CAYUHO010000098.1, forward strand.
GGTTGCATTCGGAGCAGACTCTGGAACCGTCGCCCTTGCACTTGCAACGGGTGAAGCAAACATGCCGATTCCAGAATCTGTCAAAGTCACCTTTAAAGGTAAAATGAAAGGTTACATGGATTTCCGTGATGTTGTCCATGCAACACAAGCGCAAATGCTAAAACAATTTGGCGAAAACGTCTTCCAAGGACGCGTGATTGAAGTACACATTGGAACCCTACTTGCTGACCAAGCCTTTACTTTCACAGATTGGACAGCTGAAATGAAGGCAAAAGCTTCCATTAATATTTCTCAGGATGACAAATTAATTGAATCCTTAGAAATTGCAAAAAGCCGAATTCAAATCATGATAGACAAAGGAATGGAAAATCTCGCCAACGTACTTCATGGTCTGATTGAGATTGCTGATAAGCGTATTGCTGAAATCCAATCAGGTGAAAAACCTGCTTTAAGACCTGATGAAAACGCAAAATACTTTGCAGAAGTGGTTGTCGACTTAGACCAAATTGACGAACCAATGATTGCAGACCCAGACGTTAACAATGAAGACGTTTCTAAACGCTATACACATGATGTCATTCGCCCTATTTCTTACTATAAAGGCACAAAAACGGTTGACCTAGGGTTTGTAGGCTCGTGTATGGTTCACAAAGGTGATTTAAAAATCATCTCACAAATGTTTAAAAACCTAGAAGTAACTAATGGCGCCATTGATTTTAAATCCCCATTAGTCATCGCCGCACCAACCTATAACATTATAGATGAACTAAAGGCTGAAGGTGACTGGGAATTACTGCAAAAATACAGTGGATTTGAATTCAACGACGACGCGCCAAAAGGTGCAGCAAGAACAGAATACGAAAACATGATGTACTTGGAACGCCCAGGTTGTAATCTCTGCATGGGTAACCAAGAAAAAGCCGAAAAAGGTGATACGGTTCTCGCCACCTCAACTCGTCTTTTCCAAGGTCGAGTCGTTGAAGATTCCGACCGCAAAAAAGGGGAATCCCTACTCGGCTCAACGCCAGTGGTGGTACTTTCAGCGATTCTTGGACGCATTCCAAACATGGAAGAATACAAAGAAGCGGTTGAAGGCATTAACCTAACCGAATTCGCTCCACCAGCAGAAGAGCTAATTACGCCCCCAACGCCAATTACCATTCAACCAGTAGAATTAACGGCAAGAATGTAACCCAAAAAAGCACCCACACTAGTGGGTGTTATTTACCCCCCCCTTGGTGATTTTTACCGCAAACGATAATGCTTTTAAGGAAACACTTAATAACCGCGATTAGAATTTTACTGAGAAAAAATGTGCG
>CAYUHO010000099.1:0-5507 GCA_964444445.1 uncultured Piscirickettsiaceae bacterium
AAGATGATTTGCAAGCGACAGTTACAGCTATTCGTGAAACTGAAAAAGTAGCCGCAGTTGTGATGATTTCACATAATGGTATGGATGTTGATATCAAAATGGGATCACGTATTAATGGTATTGATGCTATTTTTGGTGGTCATACACATGATGGTATTGCAAAAACAATTCCAGTAAAAACTCCAGAAGGTGGAGTATGTCATGTAACCAATGCTGGTTCAAACGGTAAATATGTTGGTTGTATGGACTTAGATATTCAAAATGGTAAATTAAAAGGTGTGAACTATACCTTGTTACCAGTCTTCTCAAATATTTTAGCTGCAGATAAAGAAGTTAAGTCTTATATTGATCATTTATATACTAAAAAATATGACAAAAATGTGATTGAATCACGTAATCCAGATAAATACACAAATAAAGATCGTTTAGGAAAAACTTATGGCGAGATTCTAAATGAAGAATTAGCTGTAGCAGAAGATACTCTGTATCGTCGTGGTAACTTTATGGGAACTTGGGATCAAATTATTGTAAATTCACTACGTGAAGAACATGATGCTCAAATTGCTATGTCTGCGGGTGTTCGTTGGGGTACTTCAGTATTAGCGGGTGAAATGATAACGATGGAACGTGTAATGGATGAAACTTCTATGACTTATGGGGAAACTTACAAGTCAGAAGTAACGGGTGCTGCAATGAAGGATATCCTTGAAGGAATCTGTGAAAACCTATTTCAAAAGGATCCATACCTACAGTCTGGTGGTGATATGGTTCGTTTAGGTGGAATGGATTATACTTGTGAACCAAATGGTAAGTTTGGTAGCCGTATTTCAGACATGCGTTTAGATGATGGAACGCCTTTAGAAGCGAATAAGACATACAGCGTTGCTGGCTGGGCGCAAGTTGAAGCAGTAGGCGATGGTCGTCTAATGTGGGATGTTGCAGCGGATTACCTACGTAATCACAAAGCATCGACTAAGCTGAAAAAAGTTAATCACCCTAAATTAAAAGGCGTGAAAAACAATCCTGGTATTGAAGCATACCCAGGTGAAATGGCATAAACTTAAGTAAAAATTAGCTGTTACCAAAAATAAAAAAGCCCATTGTTTAATGGGCTTTTTTTTGTGCTAATTTTGGTAAAAATCACCAGGGGGGGTACGAGACTAGTTATTCAGTGTCTTCCTAGGTGTTAGAGAGGCCATTGATTTACAATCTTACAAAATAGTTCTGCTGTTTTAATCGTGTCATATTCTGCTGAGTGTGCTTTTGAATTATCCCATTCAATGTCGGCTGCTTTCATTGATTTTGCAAGTACAGTTTGACCATAGGCTAGACCAGATAGTGTTACTGTGTCAAATGTGCTGAATTCATGAAAAGGAGACTTTATTTTGGTTCTTTCAGCGGCGGCTTTTACAAAGTTTAAATCAAAAAAAGCATTGTGACCAACCAAGATAGCTCTAGTGCAGTCCGTCTCTTTTAGAAGTCGTCTTATTGGTTTAAAGCATTTTTCAAGTGCTTCTTTTTCTGAAACAGCCATTCTGAATGGGTGAGTTGGATCCTCAACACCAATGAATTTCAGGGCAGATTTATCAAGTTTTGAATTTTTGAACGGTAATACATTTGCTTGAATTGTTTGATCAGGATAGATTATTCCTTGAGAGTCCATTTTTAATGTAACAACAGCAATTTCTATTAGAGCATTGGTTTGAGCATCAAATCCAGCAGTTTCTACATCTACAACAACGGGTAAAAATCCTCGAAAACGATCTTTTATATGGGTGATTTGGTTTGTCATATGCTCTTAATTAATATTTTAGATTTTCTATTCTGGTTATAGGTATTTTGTCTTTCGACTGGTAATGTTGAATAGTCGGCGTCTAGGAACCCCTGTTCTTTAAACCAGTGATTAGTTTGGGTGGTTAGGATAGAAATTTGTTTATGCTTTTGTTCTTTTGCAAGTTGACACGCTTTTGATACAAGTTGTTTGCCAACCTCATCCCCTTGAAAGGAAGGATTAACCGCTAAGCATGCAAGCTCTGCAATATTGTTGCTTAATGAGTGAACAGCGGTACAACCTATTATTTTTCCATCAATTTCTGCAACGATAAAACTAGGCAGATCCTTTTTAACTTCATCTTCACTTCTGTTTGCAAGAATACCTTGTTCTTCTAAGGGCTTGATTAGTTTTAGTATTTGCAACAAGTCATCTGAGTTAGCTTTTCTAAGGTGATGGTACCTATCGGTGTAGATTAAAGTGCCAGTACCTTCTCTTGTAAATAGCTCTAATAGTATAGAGCTTGGAGAGTTTTGTGACATTAAATGAATACGCTTAATCGATTTACTGTTAGCAAGCGATTTTTCTAATAGATTAACTAAATTACTCGGGTGTTGCTGGCATATTTGTTTTTTTAGCTCGATGATGTCTAAAGATTTAGGTAGTGTTTTTAGATGGCTATCATCTGTAAAAATCATTAATTTATCTGCAGAGAGTTTATCTGCGATAGAGTATGCTTGTTCAAGGGTATTAAGATTAAAAATCTCTCCAGACGCCGAGTAGGCAAGGGGGGTTAGTAAGCAAATCTGGTTAGCTTCTAGATTTTTATTAATGGCATTGGTGTTGATTTGTCTTAATGAACCTGTGTATTTATAGTCAGTGCCATCTATGACACCTTTTGGCTTGGCTGTTACCCAATTACCTGATACCACAGAGTGTGGTAAGTGCTGTTCTGCTGAAGCTTGGCTAAATACGGACTCTAATTTAGAACGAACTAAGCCAACCGTTTCCTGTATGGCTTGTATTTGTTTTTTTGAGGTGATTCTAATATTATTGTAGGAATCCCAGTTGATATTGCTTTCAGTTAATTTTCGATCAATTTGAAGTGTTGCACCTAATGTAAGGATTATTTTTAGCCCTAAATTATTTAGTAATACCAAGTCTTCTGCAAGTTGTAGTAATTTTCTTTTGTTATCTATCATCTCCCCAGGAAGGTAAAAGACAACCAGTTTCCCTCTATGTTGAGATATGTACGGTGAAGCTTGACGAAGATTTTTGACGAAATATGATTCAGTTTCAAGCATAACTATGGGATAATTAAAGGTTAATATAAAAATATAAGTATAACAGGCTAATCCGTATTTGAATATAGATTAGGGAAAATAAGTCTGAGGAGATATGAATGCCAGAATATAAGTCAAGAACCAGTACCCATGGAAGAAATATGGCAGGTGCAAGAGCACTTTGGCGTGCAACGGGAATGGGAACTGAAGATTTTGGTAAGCCTATTATTGCAATTTCAAACTCCTTTACTCAGTTTGTTCCTGGTCATGTTCATTTGAAAGATATGGGACAGATGGTTGCCCGTGAAATTGAAAAGGCAGGTGCAATAGCCAAAGAATTTAATACCATTGCGGTTGACGATGGTATTGCAATGGGGCATGATGGAATGTTGTACTCACTTCCTTCAAGAGATCTTATTGCTGACTCGGTTGAGTATATGGTTAATGCTCACTGTGCTGATGCGCTAGTTTGTATTTCAAATTGCGACAAGATTACTCCTGGAATGATGATGGCTGCGATGCGCTTAAACATCCCAACAATCTTCGTGACGGGTGGGCCAATGGAATCGGGGAAGACGGTTCTTGGTGGATTAAACATTAAACTTGATTTAGTTGATGCAATGGTTATGGCTGCAGATGATGTTCATACAGATCAAGAAGTAGAGGATGTTGAAATTTCTGCTTGTCCAACCTGTGGGTCATGTTCTGGAATGTTTACCGCAAATTCGATGAATTGCTTAGCTGAAGCGCTTGGTTTAGCTCTCCCAGGAAATGGATCAACCCTAGCTACGCATGCAGATAGAAAAATGTTGTTTGATGAAGGTGCAAGACGAATTGTAGAGATAACCAAGCGTTTTTATGAGCAGGATGATTATTCAGTTCTACCTCGCTCAATTGCATGCAGAGAAGCTTTCGAAAATGCAATGTCTATTGATGTAGCGATGGGTGGCTCTACTAACACAGTATTGCACTTATTAGCGATTGCAAAGGAAGCAAAAGTTGATTTTGATATGAGCGATATGGATGTAATTTCTAGGAGGGTGCCATGTTTAGCTAAAGTTGCACCAAATTCGGAAAAATATCATATGGAAGATGTGCATCGAGCGGGTGGTATTATGAGGTTGCTTGGTGAGCTTAACCGCGGTGGACTTATACATGAAAATGTTGGAACGGTACATTCTAAGACCTTAAAAGAAGCATTGGATAAATGGGATATTACTGTTACAGAAGATGAAGATATTAAAACATTTTTTAGGGCTGCGCCGGGTAATGTTAGAACAACAGAAGCCTTTAGTCAGTCGAAAAGATGGAAGACATTAGATGATGATGCTGAAAATGGTTGTATTAGAAGTGTTGAACACGCCTTTACTGTAGAGGGTGGACTAGCCGTTTTATATGGAAACATTGCATTAGATGGCTGCATTGTTAAAACGGCTGGGGTAGAAGAAGAGTTATTTACCTTTACTGGTATTGCCAAAATTTTTGAAAGTCAAGACTCTGCAGTAGCAAGTATTTTAAATAATGAAGTTAAAGCAGGGCAAATTGTATTGATTCGCTATGAGGGACCTCGTGGTGGACCAGGAATGCAAGAGATGCTCTATCCAACAAGCTATTTAAAGTCTAAAGGTTTAGGGAAAGTTTGTGCACTGTTAACTGATGGCCGTTTTTCGGGAGGGTCATCTGGTTTGTCAATTGGTCACGTGTCTCCTGAAGCAGCAGAAGGTGGTAATATTGGTTTAGTTGAAGATGGAGATACTATTGAAATTGATATTCCAAATCGTGCGATTAATGTAAAATTGAGTTTTGAAGAGCTTGCAGAAAGAAGACGAGTCATGAATTCTAAAGGCAATAAAGCTTGGAAGCCTGTTGAGAAAAGGACAAGAAAAGTAAGCCCTGCTCTTAGAGCCTATGGGGCGATGGCAACCAGTGCTGCTTATGGTGCCGTTAGAGACGTATCTCAGGTTGAAAAACTGTTAGTTCATCGTGAATGATTTTATTTTTTGAAGGGTGTTTTTTTCACTGAACTGTTTTTTATAAAACAAAAGGAAATCTAATGTTTGCAAGTAAACTTAATGCAGAACAAAAACAAGCTTTGTTTGAGCTTGCAGTTAATTTGGCCAATGCAGATAATGAACTTTGTAAGGAAGAAATAGCCTATCTAAAGAATTTTAGTTCCGCTTTTGGTATTGATTATGACCTTGATAAAAATGGCAGAGACATAGATGATACTTTAAGTGTTTTTGTGGATAAAAAAAGCAAAGTAATCCTTTTGCAAGAGTTGATTAAACTGTCATATAAAGATGGTCATTTTGGCAAGGAAGAGCAGGATAAAGTTTTTATGATTGCTCAAAAAATCGGTTTGAATAATTCAGAGTTGATCTTAAGAATTGAAAAGTGGGTTAGAGAGGGCGTAGATTGGCAATATGAGGGTCTACAAATGATTGAAGGTTAAG
>CAYUHO010000100.1:0-5428 GCA_964444445.1 uncultured Piscirickettsiaceae bacterium
AATTATATGATGAAAATCCATCGTATTTTAAATCAAACTCAATCCATAAGAAGCTGGGACTAAACACTTAGCCATCCCAGCTCGCCCATCTTATAGTCCAGAATCTTTTTTTATACATATGCAAAAATTGACGCATAAATTTTCTGAATATAAATGGGATAAGGATTTACAGTTACATGACCAACAAAAAGGGGTTTTGCATGACATGGAAGATCGTATTCATTCCATTCAAGCTCCGTTGAATCGGTTAGAGCATGATTTTCACCTACCGGTCAGTTTATTGGTGATTCCACTATTTGCACTTGCAAATGCTGGTATTGCAATGGACTTCTCAAAAGTAGGTGATTTAGTGATGGAGCCAGTTACCCTTGGTGTAATGTTTGGCCTAGTCGTTGGAAAGGTTGTAGGGATTGCGGGTGTCGCTCTGATTGCGATTAAATTAGGCTTAGCCAAGCTGCCAGCAGGAGCGAGTGGATCACAAATTTTTGGAGTTTCATTACTTGGTGGGATAGGTTTTACCATGTCTATATTTATCGCAAATCTAGCATGGCCAGGTAACGAAGCACTATTATTGCAAGCGAAAGTCGGAATTTTGTTCGCTTCAATTTTTGCAGGGGTGGCTGGTTTTGTTTGGTTAAGGTTTGTTGCAAAATCCGATGAGCACCATGCCCAAGCTTAGACTAGATAAATGGTTATGGGCTGCGAGATTCTTTAGAACTCGTGGCTTAGCACTAGATGCAATTAAAGGTGGAAAAGTCATTTTAAATGCCTGTAAGCCGAAGCCAAGCAAGGTAGTTGTGGAGGGAGATCGATTAAAAATAACACAGGCCCATCGAAAAATTGAAATTACAGTATTGGCAATAACTGATAAACGAGGAAATGCCGAAGCGGCACAGAAATTGTACCAACTTGAATCGGAGTTGCTTAACCAGCAGGCACCTAAAGGAAGTATCGCACTGGTAGGTTATCGTGAAAAGGGAGCTGGTCGTCCCCTACTAAACGAGATAGAAGAAAAATAGCCCAGTTAGGTTTTGAATAACCAATCAATAACTACCCCCCCCCTGGTGATTTTTATAAAAAACCCCGCATAAAAAGTGGGGTTTTTAATTTAGATACTTAAGATAATTTAAGCATTTGTCATTGCAGCACGTTTTTTAGCAATTAAGTTCTGAATGATTGGGGTCATAATGATATCCATTGCATCAACCATTTTAGTACCTGAACAAATCATTGTGTGCTCATTTTGTAACCAAGCCCCATCGATTTTATCGACGATAGTAGATAAATCAACTTCATCATGGCGAACATGTGTGATAATTAGTGAATCTTCAGGTGCTGGTCCCATTGGTGCTTTTTCTGTTTGTGTTGAAAAAGGGTCAGAGGTATCAACTAGAGGAACACGTTGAAAATTAACGTGTGTACGGTGGAATTGTGGAACAATTGTCTCCATATAGTCATCCATTCTTTCCATAATCACATCGCGAACCTGCCCAACTGAATAAGGACGTTCAGACGTATCACGGTAGATTTTTTGCATCCACTCAATGTTAATCACTGGCGCAACACCAATTCCTAAATCAACGTGTTGTGCAACATCGTGCATTCCTTCTTTAGGGCCGTGGTCTTTACGCTTTACCATTCCGTGTAAACCTTCATAGAACAGGATATCTGTATCTGGCTCAATCTCTTCCCATGGTGTAAATTCACCTGGTAAAAAGTCAGTTCCTAGGCGAGCATTATGTTCATCAGCTTCTTCATCAGAGTGAATATAATAACGTTTTTTACCTGTTGCAGTTTCTTTGTAAGAAGCAAAAAGTTCTTCAAGTTTGTTGAATTCATTTGCAGATTCTGCAAAGTGAGTCAAAACAGGACCACCATTTTCTTTTGATTCGGCAACTTTTGCACGCATTTCAACACGTGAATACTTGTGAAAGCTGTCACCTTCGATTACAGCAACTTTTAAGCTTTCACGGTCAAAGATTTTTTCAACGGCTCTTTTTACAAAAGAGGTTCCAGCTCCAGATGAGCCTGTTACACTAACAATAGGGTGTTGTACTGACATAGTTTTTCCTTTTATTAAAATTTTTTGAATGTTTACAATTTTTATATATCGATATTTTCTGCCTGTAAGGCATTTTCTTCAATAAAGTTACGACGAGGTTCAACTTCATCACCCATTAGGGTGGTGAAGACTTGGTCGGCATTAATCGCATCAGCAATGGTTACTTGAAGTAAACGACGTGCTTCAGCATTCATTGTTGTTTCCCAGAGCTGCTCAGGGTTCATTTCACCTAAACCTTTGTAGCGCTGGATACTTTGACCACGCTTGGCTTCTTTTAATAACCAATCCAATGCTTCTTTAAAGTGTGTAATAGATTGTTCTTTTTCACCACGCCTAACAACTCCATCAGCTCCTACTAAGCCCTTTAATTCTTGGGCAGTTTTAGCAATTTGCTGATAGTCAGCGGAGGCAAAGAAATCTTCATCATATACCCTAGCGCTTAAAGTACCATGTTCACGTTTTTGTAGACGAATTTGATATTTTGCTTCACCTTCTACAGCAGGTTCAACATCTAGTTGATAAGTGACTTTTTGTTTTTCACCGATTGCTTGAAGTCGAGGAAGAGCTTCCTTAACCCAGTTATTCAATGCCTCAGAATTATTTAAAGTTGTCATATCAATAACATCTAAGTCAATCATCATATCTAGGAAAACATTGTTGAAACGTCGGGATAACCTTTCAATTATGTGAACAGTTTGTAAGAAACCTTTAGCTAGGGTTTCTAAACCAATGCCATGAATAGCAGGCATCTCTTTTGAGCCAGTTAGTGAGGCATTATCTAAAGCAGATTGTAATAAATAGTTTTCAAGCTCTGCATCATCTTTTAGGTAGGCTTCTTGTTTACCTTTTTTAACCTTGTAAAGTGGCGGTTGTGCAATATAGATATATCCATTTTCAACCAATTCAGGAAAATGGCGATAGAAGAAAGTTAACAATAAAGTACGAATATGAGAACCATCAACATCGGCATCAGTCATAATGATAATGCGGTGATAGCGGAGTTTTTCGACATTGTACTCTTCACCAATTCCACAGCCTAAAGCTGTGATTAAGGTACCAACTTCCTGTGACTGTAACATCTTATCAAAACGAGCTTTTTCAACATTTAGAATTTTACCTTTTAAGGGTAAAATTGCTTGCGTTTTACGGTCACGGCCTTGTTTTGCCGAACCACCAGCAGAGTCACCCTCCACTAGGTAAATTTCAGATTTTGCAGGGTCTTTCTCTTGACAATCCGCTAACTTACCAGGTAAGCCAGCAATATCTAAAGCCCCTTTACGACGCGTCATTTCACGTGCTTTACGGGCCGCTTCCCTTGCGCGAGCGGCATCAATGATTTTAGCGAAAACGGCTTGAGCATCTTTTGGATTTTCTAATAAAAACTCAGCCAGTTTTTCATTCATTGCAGTCTCTACCGCACTTTTTACTTCTGAAGAAACCAGCTTATCTTTGGTTTGCGATGAAAATTTAGGATCAGGTACTTTTACAGAAATAACCGCTGCAAGGCCTTCACGTGCATCATCGCCAGAGATGTTGTTCATCTTGTATTTTTTTAACAAACCTTCTTTATCCGCATACTGGTTTAGAGAGCGAGTTAAGGCGGCTCTAAATCCAGACAGGTGTGTTCCACCATCCCTTTGTGGGATGTTATTGGTAAAGCAGAAAATGGATTCTTGATAAGCCTCTGACCAATGCATTGCGACTTCAACCGTAATATCATCTTTCATGGTTGTGAAGTAGAACGCCTTATCATGAATGGTTGTTTTATTGGTATTGATATATTCAACAAAAGCTTGAATACCGCCATCAAACTTGAATATATCATGTTTGTCATCACGTTTATCGACAAGCTCAATGTGAACACCAGAGTTTAAGAAAGAAAGTTCTCTTAGGCGCTTTAAAAGGTAGTCATAACTAAATTCAGTTTGGCTGAAAGTGTTTTTACTGGGTAAAAAACGTATTTCAGTTCCAGTATCAGAGGTATCAGCAACGGCTGCAAGAGGTGCATCAGGTTCACCATGTGTGTAAGTTTGTTTCCACTCTTTACCTTCTCTCTTGATGGTTAAGGTTAGTTTTTCAGATAGAGCATTAACAACTGAAACACCTACTCCGTGTAATCCACCAGAAACCTTGTAAGAGTTATCATCAAATTTACCACCTGCATGCAAGACAGTCATGATAACCTCTGCAGCTGAAACACCTTCTTCTTCATGAAGGCCAACTGGAATACCTCGACCATTATCCGTTACAGAAACGGAGCCATCTGTATGAATGGTAACGACAACTTTATCACAGTGACCAGCTAGCGCTTCATCTATCCCATTATCGACGACTTCAAAAACCATGTGGTGTAGACCTGAACCATCATCTGTATCACCAATGTACATTCCTGGTCTTTTTCTAACCGCATCAAGTCCCTTTAATACCTTGATTGAAGAGGAATCATAATTATCATTTTGGGATTCTGGAGCAGTTGTTTCTTCAGTCATATTGTCCGTCTTTATAGGCTTAGAATAAGTTTATTTTTTTAGATTAAAAACATCGTAGATTGTACCAATTTTTTTTATAAATTACTAGCGAACTAGGTTTTGACTTGGCGTGTGATTAGCTTTTTATTTGATCAATAACATGTTGGATTGGTTTTGGTTGGCTAAAATAGTAACCTTGAAAATATTCCACCTTCATACCTTGCAGTAATTGTGTAATTTTTTCTGTTTCAACGTATTCTGCGATGACTTTTTTGTTGAGTGTTTTACCAATTCTTGCCATAGCAAAGACCATTTCTTGCTTGATTAAATTGTCTTCCATTTGAGAAATAAAACTGCCATCTATTTTTAAGAAATCAACATCTAATTCAGACAAATAACTAAAGGAAGACATACCTGTTCCAAAATCATCTAATGAAAAAGATACCCCGAGTTTTTTAAAGAAATCAATAAATTCAATCGCCTCTTCAAACTGTGAAGAAACACCTGTTTCAGTTATTTCAAAACAAATTTTATGATAATCAATTTTATAATATAAGAAAAGGTTCGCAATCTTGTTGCACATCTCGGTAGAAACAAGAGTTGCAATTGAAAGATTATGGAGATTGTTTTTAAGGAATGATAGAACCTAACTTCAGTCGTTAGTTTGTCAAACAGGTTATTAATCACCCAATAATCCACCTTTTCAGATAAACCATAACGTTCAGCAGTAGGAATAAAGATAGCTGGAGAAATCATTCCACCTTCTGCATTAGGCATGCGCAATAAGGTTTCAAAATGGTTGTATTTAGTTGAATCAGTTGAATTTGCATTAACAATGGGTTGTAAGAATAATTCAAAGTGATTGTTTTCTAGCGCGGCATAAATTTTCGAAACTAAA
>CAYUHO010000101.1:0-5415 GCA_964444445.1 uncultured Piscirickettsiaceae bacterium
GTGCTCCCATGCTGGTACCCGTAATATAATCGATTTTGATATTTTGTTTTTCGAGCGCTTTAATGACACCTATGTGTGCTAAACCTCTAGCACCGCCTCCAGCTAGGACTAAGCCGATTTTAGGCTTACTTTCTTCAGCCAAAACTGGCAGGGAAAGGCTACTTGTTAAGTGTCTCCTTAATAAGATGGTAAATAGTAAAAAAGAGAATCTTTTAAAATTAACGTTTTCCATCACCACCTGCTTTTATGAGTAGTATGTCAAGTAACCTAGTCGGTAACAACCGTTTTAACCAGGTAAATACTTTGGTTGGAAGTGTAATTGGGTAGCGAATTTTTGGTTTTTGATGTTTGATAATATGCAAAAGAGCACGAGTGACTGCACCGGCTTTTAAGACAAAAGGTGCTTTTGACTCTAGTGTGTCTAACCTTGCAATCATTGCTTTATAGTTTTGAGAATGTGAAGAGTTGTCTCTTATCCAATGCTTAAATTGAATAAAGGCATTTGCTCTAAAATTAGAAATAATAGGGCCTGGTTGAATAATGCTGATATGAATGTTATCTTGTTTAACTTCTAAGCGTAAGGTATCAGCAAAGCCTTCTAGTGCAAATTTACTGGCATTGTAAGCACCGCGATATTGCATGGCTGCGAAACCTAATATTGAGCTATTGTAGACAATTTTTCCACCGCCATTTTCTCGCATAATTGGGACGATTAGGTTGGTTAATTCTTGTGTGCCGAAAACATTGGTGTTAAATTGAAATTGCATTGCTTCACGGCTTAAGTCTTCAACTGCGCCAGGTAAACCAAAAGCGCCATTGTTGAAGAGAACATCAATTTTATTGTGAGTGTGTTTTTTTAGTTCTTTTATTGCATTTTTGATGGAATCAGAACAGGCTAAATCAAGTTGAATGCAATTTAAGCCCTGTTGTTTTAGCTTATCAACATCTTTAGCCTTACGACAACTCCCTATTACGTGATAACCTAACTTATGTAAGGTTTGTAATGCATCTAAACCAATACCTGTTGAACAACCCGTAATGAAAATGTTGATGTCATTATTTTTATTCATTAGGGAAGTACGAATCCAATTGCTTCTTGAACCCTTTCTAATGTGGGTTGGGCTTGTTCTCTTGCTTGATTAGCGCCTTGTTGTAAAATGGAACTTAGTTGGGTTTCATCTTCTCTTATTTTATAAAAATCGTCTTGAATCGGTTTTAAATACTCTGCAACTAATTCACCTAGCTCAACTTTTAAATGCCCATACATTTTACCTTCAAAGCTTTTAACAACCTCATCAATGCATTTGCCACTAATAACTGAATAGATCGTTAAAAGATTTGATACACCGGCTTTATTGTCAAGGTCATACTGAATTTCAGTCTTAGAATCTGTGGTTGCTTTTTTGAATTTTTTTAAAATAGTTTTTGGATCATCTAATAAACCAATAAAATTATTTTTATTTTCATCCGATTTAGACATTTTTGAAGTAGGATCCTGCAAACTCATGATGCGTCCACCTGAAGTGGTTGGTGGAATAAATGGTTCAGGCACAACAAAAATTTCATCATTAAAACGATGGTTAAAGCGGGTAGCAATATCTCGTGCTAATTCCAAATGTTGTTTTTGATCTGCTCCAACAGGAACCTTGTTAGTTTGGTAGAGTAAGATATCAGCAGCCATTAGTACAGGATAGTCAAATAGCCCAACATTAATGTTTTGAGAATGACGACTAGATTTATCTTTAAACTGTGTCATTCGATTAAGTTCACCCATATAAGCTGAACAGTTTAAAATCCATGCGAGTTCAGAATGAGCGGCAACATGAGATTGAATGAATAGAGTGCTTTTTTCTGGATCAATTCCACTTGCTAGATAAAGTGCGGCAATATCAAGACTACGTTTTTTTAAATCAGCAGGATTTTGCTCAACCGTAATTGCATGCATGTTAACAATTGAAAATAAGCAATTGTTGTCATTTTGCATATTAACCCAATTTTTAATTGAGCCAATATAATTACCAATCATTAAATCACCAGAAGGCTGGATACCACTGAAAAGTGTCGGTCTGTTCATTCTTATCTCTAGTTTAATTTTTAAAGCGCCTATTTTCTCATTTTCTAAAATATGAATGGAATTAATTTTTTGCTTTTGCACTTGTATGTCGCATATTCAGCAAATTTTTGTTCTAGTAAATATTCTTCAAAATGAAGTTTCACGAATAAGGTAATACTTAAAATGGCAAATGAAATAAAACTGATTAGGTTTGTGCTTTGCAAAATGATTGGGATAAAAAACAGAAAAATAGAAGCATACATTGGGTGACGAATATAGTGATATATTCCATTGGTATGCAAACAACAGTTTTCTTTAGGAATTGGGATAATGTTAAATTTCCCTAGTTGCAGGGTAAAAACTCCCATTAACCCAATCACAACACCCGTTAGCTGAAAAAATAAAAAAATACTAGAGCCAAAAATAGGTTCTTGTAAAAGTAGAATACCGATAGAAGAAAACTGTAACAATACTAATAAAGCTGAAATAGCTTTAAAAAATGGTGATATAGTCATTTAATTAATTACGCTCTAAATGGAGGATGAGTATGATGTACTTTCGATTGTTATTAATCATAACGGTTTTGTCATTTGTTAGCTGGTTAGTTTTAAAAATAATTGCAAAACCTCGTTCCTTTGTGCTTGTTTTGCTTGCTTGGATATTTGTTTTTATCGCTGGGTTTACTGTATTTTATGGATTATCATTTTTTGTTGCGGGGATTAATAATAGTTAAAAGTTTCCTGCTGTAGTTGTGTCTGATTGTTAGGTGTCTTATTAAAGATTCCCTGAATAATTAATGTGAAGATCAGGGAATCCTTAAAAATAGGATAAAATTTATCTATTTATCCAAATCCTATCTGAGGATTTGGATATTATCTTGTGCTTATTTCACGTAAAAATATTTGAAGGAAAAATTAAGTCTTATGATTGGTTTTCTAATTGGAACAATATATGCAAAGCAACCACCATTACTGCAATTAAATGTACAGGGGGTTGGCTATAATTTAGAAGCACCTATGTCCACGTTTTATACATTAGGTGAGGTGGGTGAAACGGTCACTATTTTAACGCATATGCATGTTCGAGAAGATGCAATGTTGTTATTTGGTTTTGCAACGGAGTTAGAAAAAAAACTATTTAAAGAGTTGATAAAGGTGAATGGAATTGGCGCAAAAATGGCAATAGGGGTTTTATCTGCCATGTCGGTTTCTGAGTTTGTTCAATATGTTGATGTGGCAGATGTGATTGCGATTACTAAAATACCGGGTGTCGGAAAAAAAACAGCTGAGCGTTTAGTGATTGAAATGCGAGATAAACTGAAAAGCTGGACTGAAGATTATAACTTACAACTAAATCAACCTACTGGTGCAGTGATTAATTCAATACAAAACACCGACAATTCTCTTGCGGAACAGGCACTTGTTTCATTAGGTTATAAAACAGCACAAATTGAAAAGATGCTTAAAAAAGCACCTAAAGACTTTTCGTTAGAAGAAACCATTAAATATGCCTTACAACAGGTATAATAAATCAAATTTTTAGAAATAGCTTATTACACAATATGATCGAAACAGATAGAATAATTGGTGCACAAACGATTGAAGAAGATATTTATTCTGCTCCAACCGTGCGTCCGCAGGTTATTTCTGAATATATTGGTCAAAAGGTTGTTCGTGAGCAGTTACAGCTTTCAATTGATGCCGCAAAAATGCGAGGAGAGCATCTTGACCATGTTTTACTTTATGGTCCTCCTGGTTTGGGGAAAACAACTCTTTCTAATATCATTGCTGAAGAAATGGGGGTAACTATCCGTCAAACTTCCGGACCAGTGGTTGAAAAGCCGGGCGATTTGGCAGCTATTTTGACGCGTTTAGAACCACATGATGTACTGTTTGTTGATGAAATACATCGTTTAAGTCCAATTGTTGAGGAGGTTTTATATCCTGCAATGGAAGATTTTCAGATAGATATTATCATTGGTGACGGTCCTGCTGCACAAAGTGTTAAAATTGACATTCCTCCGTTTACTTTAGTGGGTGCAACGACCAGAGCTGGTTTGTTAACATCCCCCTTACGGGATCGTTTTGGAATAGTACAACGCTTAGAGTTCTACTCAGTGAAAGAGTTATCGCAAATTGTGACTCGTTCTGCTAATATTTTGGCAGTCGCTTCTGAGGAAGAGGGTTCGTTGGAAATTGCTAAGCGCTCTCGTGGAACACCTAGGATTGCCAATCGACTTTTGAGACGTGTTCGAGATTACGCACAGGTAAAAGGCGATGGAGTGATTAGTAAAACAATCGCGAGTTTAGCATTGGATTCGTTGGAAGTAGATCCTTTAGGGTTGGATAAGATGGATCGGCGTTTGTTAGAAATGTTGATTGAAAAATTTGAAGGTCGTCCCGTTGGGATAGATTCGATTGCAACAGCGTTGGGAGAGGAGCGTGGCACAATCGAAGATGTCATTGAACCTTTTTTAGTACAACAAGGATTTTTGGTGAGAACGCCAAGGGGTCGCATTGCAACACAGCAAGCATATAGACATTTGGGAATTGAATTTCCAAAAAATGAAGTAGGAGTTTAAATGTCAGTAGAAGAGTTAATTTTAGAAGCAAGCCCTGTTGTACAGGTAGTAATGGCAATTTTGTTGTTGATGTCACTTGCTTCTTGGGCGGTTGCGATTGCTAAGTCTTTTAGTATTCGTCGAGCTAGAAAGCGTGCGATGCAATTTGATGAATTGTTTTGGAGAACCCCAGAGCTGACGGGTCTTTATAATGAAGTGTCGAACGGCAATATCGTGGAAAATGGTAACTCAATCATTTTTCAAGCGGGCTTTAAAGAGTTTTTACGTTTAAAAAAACAAGGTGTTAATGATGCGCGTGACCTTGTGTCAGGTGCGCAAAGATCCATGAAAGTTGCTTTTGTTAAAGAAGTAGAAAAACTCGAAGATAGAATCTCTATGCTGGCAACGATTGGTTCTTCTGCTCCCTATATTGGTCTATTTGGAACGGTTTGGGGGGTGATGCATGCGTTTTCTTCTTTGGGAGAAGTTCAAAATGCAACCTTATCATCTGTTGCGCCAGGTATTTCAGAAGCATTGATTGCAACAGCAATTGGCTTGTTTGCGGCGATACCAGCAACAATTGCTTATAACCGCTTGTCAGTTAAAGCTGATAAGGTGGTTATTTCGTATGAAAATTTTGCAGATGGTTTTTTAACCATCATTCAACGTCAGGCTCACATGGTCGAAGACGAGTCACGTAATGATTCTAAAGAGCGATAGTAATGTCCATGGAAAGCGGTTTTAGAAGAAATAAAAAGCAAAAGCTTTTATCCGAGATAAACGTTGTGCCTTACATTGATGT
>CAYUHO010000102.1:0-5385 GCA_964444445.1 uncultured Piscirickettsiaceae bacterium
GGATGTAGCTCAGTTGGTAGAGCCCCGGATTGTGATTCCGGTTGTCGCGGGTTCAAGACCCGTCATTCGCCCCATTTCTTTTTCTATGTTATCTTTACTCTAAAAGCAAATTTCGTATACATAAAATTAAAGTATAATTGAGGTATGAATACTATTAATTCCTTTGAACACCAAATATTAATTGCTATGCCGTCTTTAGACAACACGTGGTTTGAAAAAACGGTTATTTATGTTGTTGAGGATAATGAACATGGTTCAATGGGGCTAGTCCTTAACCTTCCACATAAGCTCAATGTTTCACAATTATTAGACCATTTTAAAAATGAGACCCATGTAAATAATACAATAGGCGAACAACTTGTATTAATGGGTGGACCTGTTGATCTTGAACATGGTTTTATTCTTTACAAAGGTAAATCTACTTGGCAACATTCCATGAAGTTACGAGATAATCTTAACATGGCTGTTTCAGAGGATATATTAAAGGAAATTGGTAAAAATGCAGGTCCAGAACAATTTATAATTTGTTTAGGCTTTGCAGGTTGGGAAAAAGGGCAGTTAGCAAAAGAAGTTAATGAAAATAGTTGGCTAACGATTCCCTACAACGATTCCTTATTATTTGAAATTAAAGCTGAAAAAAAATGGAATATTTCCCTAGCAACCTTAGGTATTTCACCTGAATTTTTAAGTGCGGAAGCAGGTCATGACTGCTGAAACAATTGAAGGGTTTGTGATTGGTTTTGACTTTGGTTTACGTAGAATTGGCGTTGCTATTGGACAAACAATCACTCAAACAGCAACGCCTGAAACAATTGTCAAAAGTAAAGATGGAAAACCAGATTGGCAACATATTACCGAACTTTTTGAACGGTGGAAACCCGTCGCCATTGTCGTTGGCTTACCTATGCGTTTAAATGGTGAAGAACAGGCATTAACCCAACCTGCTCGTAAATTTGGACAACGACTCAGCGGTCGTTACCACCTACCTGTTTATTATATAGAAGAACAACTAAGTTCTATCGAAGCCGAAAACCGTATAACAAAAATTAAAAAATCACCACAATACCTTGATGACCATGCTGCACAAATTATTTTACAAAACTGGTTACAGTCTGAAATATAAATATTTTTGTTAAAAATCACCAGGGGGGGGATTAAAATCCTTTAGAATATCAGTAACATTTTAATGGACTTCCTCAATGAGACTTTCTAAATCGAATATCCAACTAAATGAGCAGGGAAAACTGCGCCACTTCCTTACACTGGAAGGCTTAAAACATTATCATCTTACTGAAATTTTAGATGTAACCGAAGCGTTAATTGATTCAGAAACGGGTGAAATTCATAAAACAGATAGTTTGCATGGGAAGGAAATTATGAATCTGTTTTTTGAGCCAAGCACCCGAACCTTAACCACTTTTGAAATTGCTGAAAAGCGTCTTTCTGCCGATGTGGTAAACCTTAACATTGAAACTTCTTCTACCAAAAAAGGGGAAACCCTGTTAGATACCTTATGGAATTTAGAAGCAATGATGGCTGACATGTTTGTCGTACGCCATAATGAAAGTGGCGCGGCACACTTTATTGCTAAACATGTTGCTCCCCATGTACATGTGGTGAATGCAGGTGATGGACAGCATGCTCATCCTACGCAAGCCATGTTAGACATGTTTACAATCCGCAAACATAAAGGGGATATATTTGATTTAAAAGTTGCGATTATTGGTGACATTCAACATTCAAGGGTGGTTCGCTCACAAATACAGGCACTTAGCATTTTAGAGGCACGTGAAATACGTGTTATTGGCCCAACGACACTTATGCCCTCAAACCCTGACGCTCTGGGAGTTCACGTTTACAACGATATCGAAGAAGGACTAGACGGCGTAGATGTTATTATCAATGTCCGCTTACAGAATGAACGCATGAAAAGTGCCTTGTTACCAAGTGAAAAAGAATTCTTTAATCTTTATGGTTTAACCAACAAACGCTTAAAATTTGCCAAAAAAGATGCGATTGTGATGCATCCAGGCCCAATTAATCGTGGGGTAGAAATCGATTCAGAAGTTGCAGATGGTGAGCAATCTGTCATATTGGAACAAGTGACTTATGGAATTGCAGTGCGAATGGCAGTTATGAAAATTATTTTTGATAATGCTAATTTATTAATGAATTCAGGAGCGACAAAATGAATTTAGTTATTAAAAATATTAGAATTATTGACCCTAGCCAACAACTCGATTCAATCACTGACCTTTATATTGCTAAGCGTAAAATTGCCGGTATTGGTAGTAAACCAAAAGACTTTACCGAGCAACAAGAAATTGATGGAACCGGTAAATGGTTGCTGCCTGGAATCGTTGATTTACAAGTTAGGCTTGCCGAACCAGGTAGTTACTATCAAGGTAGTATCGCAACGGAAACCAAAGCTGCTGCTGCGGGTGGAATAACAACGGTTTGCTGTCCTCCTGATACCAACCCAATCAATGACTCACAAGCGGTAACAGAACTGATTTTACGTAGAGCAAGGCAGGCAGCAACTGCTTTTGTATTGCCGATTGGAGCAATCACTCAAAACTTAGAAGGTAAGCTTCTTTCGAACATGGCAGCCCTAAAAAAAGCTGGCTGTATCGCTTTAAGCCAAGCTAACAAACCGATTCAAAATAGTTTAATCCTAAAAAATGCAATGACCTATGCAAGCTGTAATGACATTTTATTTATGTTACGTTGTGAAGATGAGCAACTAAAGAACAATGGTATTGCCCACAGTGGTGCTGTTAGCTCTAGGCTAGGCTTAGCTGAAATTTCAAGCTCTGCTGAAACCGCTGCCCTTGCCCGTGACTTAATTCTGGTTGAAGATACTGGAATAAAAACGCACTTCTCACTTATTTCAACGGCAAGATCTGTCGAAATGATTGCAGAGGCAAAAAGACGTGGTTTGCCCGTGACATGTGATGTTGCAATCCACCAACTTCATCTTACGGAATACGATGTGATGGAATTTGATTCTCTGTTTAACACTTCGCCACCACTTAGAAGTAAAGATGATAAGGAAGCCCTTCGAATGGGATTAAAAACAGGCATCATTGATGCGATTGTAAGTGATCATACCCCAATTGACAGAGACGATAAGTTATTACCATTTGGCGAAAGTAAACCTGGCATCAGTGGATTGGAAACACTCCTTCCCCTAACGTTAAAGCTGGTTGATGAAGGGGTGCTTGATTTAACTGACGCGATACAAAAAATCACTTTCAACCCAGCGAACATTATCGACATTAATAAAGGGACTTTAAAAACCAACTCTTCAGCTGATTTTTGTATTTATGACCCTGAGTTAGACTGGGTGCTGAATCATGAAGGTATGCTCAGTGCTGGAGATAACTCCGCATTTGACGGCTGGCGTTTTACAGGCAGTGTCACTGCAACCTACTTCCAAGGTAAACTTGTTTATCAAAATTAAATGAAGTTTCTTTCCCAGTCACAACAAGCAGGTAACTTTTGGTTAATTAACGTACAACTTGATTCAGATACCCCGCTACCCTATGGTTATGCCATTAGGGTTAATAACATGGGTTCAACCCCTGATGTTGAATGGGTACTTTTTAGTCAAACAAAAAACCAAGCAAGTTTCCTTGCTAAGACTGAGTTTATTAATCACCATTCGACTAAATCATTTAATTTTGAAACCTTGAAGCCCCCCCCCTGGTGTTTTTTAGAAAAAAACCAAGCTTTTTTTTCAACAAACAAGACCTATCTTTTATTAGCCAGTGATTTGTATATGGCAGCAGCCTTTCACCTACTAAAAGACTTAAAAGATAAATACAATTTTGTCATACTACTACATGCAACCGAAGAATTTCCCTGCATTGTTAAACCCGCGCAAATAATGTTCCATCAATTTCCACATGAAGCAATTGGCTCTTGCCCTTTGTTAGAGGACTGGAAGCTGGTGAATCGACTTTGTTCTAATCAGGGATTAGCCGGTTGCTTTGATGGTGACTTTAAACAATTATTTAACATTTGGACACCTCCAACAGACTGGGAGATTTTGAGCTTTGAGTAATCTTGAATCCAATTACCAACAGGTTTTAAACCGAATTAATAAGCTGGCAAAGCATCAAGTTTTGTTACTTGCCGTTAGCAAAACCAAACCTATCGAGCAAATTCAGGCATTGGCAAAACTTGGTCAACAGGATTTTGGCGAAAATTACCTGCAAGAATCCCTGAACAAAATTGCAATTTGCCCTGAATTGACTTGGCATTTTATTGGCCCAATTCAATCCAATAAAACCAAACTGATTGCTGAAAATTTTTCTTGGGTGCACAGTGTTGACCGACTCAAGGTAGCCAATCGTCTTAGTAACCAAAGGCCTGAACAGCTGCCTTCATTAAATGTTCTACTAGAAGTCAATATCAGTGGTGAAACGAGTAAAGCCGGCCTCATGCCTAATGAAGTTGTTGAGATGGCAAAACAGGTTAACCAACTTCCAAACCTTACCCTAAGAGGTTTAATGGCAATTCCAATCAAGGCCAATTCTTATGAAGAACAAAGAAAACCCTTCAAGGCAATGAGCGAACTGTTAAAACTATGTCAGCAAGCTATTCCCGACAATCAGCTAGATACACTATCGATGGGCATGTCTGCTGATTTAGAAGCGGCCATTGAAGAAGGGGCAACCATTGTACGCGTTGGAAGTGATATATTTGGCGCTAGAGAGACGAAAAAATGATTATTTATATTCACGGATTTGCAAGCTCTGGGCAAGCAAACAAAGCCAGTGCTTTTAGACAGTATTTTAAATCCATAAAACAGCCTTTTATCGCGCCTTCTCTGCCCTATCAACCTGAATTGGCGATTAAAACCCTAGAAGAATTAATCGAGTCCTACTCTGAGGAGATATACTTAATTGGTTCTTCCCTTGGTGGCTACTATTCTCTCTACCTATCGCAGCTAGATAAGGTTAAAAAAATCACCATTATTAACCCTGCAATGACCCCCGCAACTACGTTACAACAGGCAATCGGGAAAACCACCAACTATTTTGATAACAGTTACTTTAGCTGGAATTTAGAGCATGCCCTTTCACTCAATAACTATCCACTCACCAATTTAACCCTTTCCAAAATTAAATTACTGTTACAAGAAGGTGATGAGGTGCTCGACTACAAACAAGCCGCTTTAAAATTAGAAGGCTGTACCATGAAAATTGAAAAAAATGGCAACCATAGTTTTCAAAATATTGAACACCACTTTGAATCCATTTTTGATTTTTTTAAGACCACTCTGAACGAGGAGATACAGGATAACTAACGTGACATTCTGTGGGACTTTAAGGAGACACTTAACAACTGATTAAAATTCTGGCAACGCCAAGTTTTCAG
>CAYUHO010000103.1:0-5358 GCA_964444445.1 uncultured Piscirickettsiaceae bacterium
GTCATTTCCATACCTAATGAAGTTTGTAAATTTTGTATTGTTGTTGACATGATGTCCTCCTTTATTAATTTATTGGGACATCTTTAGTTTATAGAAATATTTAAGATAAACAAAGTTAATTGTATTTAGGTTTAATATAGTTAAAAACTATCAGAGTTCAGGGGTTAAATTGCATAATACTTAGGAGCAATGGCAGGCTTATTTGGGGTTGGGTAACGGTTGTTTTTCATACCCCCCCTGGTGTTTTTTTCTGATTTTTGAGCCTTTAATTGTTGTTTGATTGCCCATTGTCTGTGGCTTTCTGTGCTGGGTGAATTTGTATTGAGGGCTTCTAAGGCATTTAAGTTTTCTCGGCTGTAATTTTCGTTACCAATTGCGGTGCATAGGTTGCGTTGCCATTGGTCGTGTCCGATTCTTCTGATTGCTGAACCTTCTAGTTTTTTTAGGAACGTTCTTTCATCCCATGCGAGTAATTCAAGTAAATTGGCTTTATCAAGTATGTGTTTATTGCGAAAAGCTTCCTCCTGAGTGTCTTCGGTAAATTTGTTCCAAGGACAGACTAGCTGACAATCATCACAACCGTAGATTCGGTTGCCCATTTTTTCTTTGAGCTCGTCTGCTATTTCACCATCATACTCAATGGTTAGATAGGATACGCAACGCCTAGCGTCTATTTTGTTTCCATCAAGGATGGCTTGGGTTGGGCATTCGTCAATACAGGCGGAACAAGGACCACAGCCTTGTTTTTCAAATGGAGCATCGGCTGGAATTAGGAGGTTGCAATAGAGTTCTCCCAAAAAGAACCAAGAACCTGCTCGCGGATGAATGATTAAACTATTTTTTCCGATAAAACCTAGTCCAGCTTCTTGGGCAATGGGTTTTTCAAGAACGGGGGCGGAGTCTGAAAAGGCACGATAGGAAAAACCATCGACCTGCTCATTGATTTGATTCGCCAATTTTTGCAGACGTTTACGCATTAACTTATGGTAGTCTTTGTCAAGTGCATAGCGTGAAATGTAGGCTTTATTAGCAGATTGTAGTTGGCTAATGGCACTTTCTGCCGATTGATCAAAATAGTTTAGCCTGACACTAATAATGGATTGTGTACCTGGCTCTAGCTCATTGGGTCGTGTTCGTTTGGTCCCATGTTTAACCATGTATTCCATGTCGGCATGATAGTTTTCGCCAATCCAATTAAAATAATCTGTTTCATATTTGGATAGATCTGTGTGGCTGATACCGACGTCAGCGAACCCTAGCTCTTTTCCCCATTGTTTAATTTGGTTTCTAAGCTGATATAATTCGAGATTGATTTTCGGTGGATTGTGCATGCTGTATATTTTAACAAATTTAGAGAGATAAAGATTGGAAGAGAATTTATTAACGGGTTATTTAAAAGATGAAGCGGAAAGTACCCGCTTTGCAAGGGCATTTGCTGAGGTGATGGAGGCAGAAATAGCTGACCCTGGGTTTATTGTGTTTTTACAAGGTGATTTAGGGGCAGGGAAATCCTTTTTTGCCCGTACCTTTATTCAATACTATTTACCTGAACAAAAAGTCAAAAGTCCAACTTATACTTTGGTAGAATCTTACGAGTTACCAACAAAAGCTAGTAATAAATTTCACAAAAAAGTTCAACATTATGATTTATATAGACTTTGCAGTTCAGAAGAGTTAGAATTCATAGGTGTAAGGGATTTATTAGCTGAAAGCTACTGTTCTTTAATTGAATGGGCTGATAAAGGGTTTGGGGTTTTACCACCAAATCCTGATATAGAAATTGTTTTTGACTATAAAGATGAATCTAGAGTTTTTTTAGTTAAATCATTTAGTTGTGTTGGTTTAAAGTTGCTAGTTAGGTTGCAAGAAAAGTTAAAGTCTGATTTTTCTGACCCCTAGTATTGGTTGTTATTGAATAATAATGGTGTGTAAATTTAGATGAAATGTTTTTTTAGAATAAATGCTGTAATATTAATCTTATTACTGCCTTCGTACTCTTTAGCAGCTTCTTTAGAGAAGATTAGAGTTGGTCAAACGGATGATAGAACAAGGGTTGTTTTTGAAATCAAGGATAAAGAAAGGGTTCGATATTCACAATTAACTAATCCTCCTAGAATTGTGGTCGATTTTTACAGCGCTGAAAATAATTTGACTTATAAACGCAGAAACGTTGATGGCCAATTTATTAAAAAAATTAGAATCGCTAATAAAGCAAAAAAAATTAGAGTGGTTTTAGATTTAAAAGCAGATTTCAAATTTAGCCAATATTGGTTCTCAGAAAATCAAAAAGGTCACGAACGCTTTACGATTGACCTTTATCGAAAAACAAATCAATCCTTACTTGAAAAAACACCTTTAGAAAGAATTCCTCCTCCAATTGTCAGCGTGCCAGCGCCTGTCGATACAATGGTTAAAGTAAAGCCTGTTATGCCAACTGTACCAAAAACGGAAAACAAACCGGTCGAAACGGCTGTTACTACGGTTGTTACTTTACCACCTATTGTGGCGATTGAAGAAGATGGAACAAAAAAAACAATGCTCACCACTCCAGACAAGAATTCTCAAAAATCAGAAAACATCAACCCAACAAAGGTAAACCAAGAACAGTTTTTAGCTAAGGACGTAATTGAAAAGCCTGCGGTATTAGATACTCAAGTAAGAAATCAACCTAAAGGAATGTTTGGACGGTTTATCAATAGTTTATACATTGGCTTTGGTGGTGGTGTTGGTTATTTAACCCCTGAGGTAACTGGCGTAAAAGAACAAACAAGTACGGCGATGGGTATTTCCTTGGGAAGTCGAATCAATGAATCCTTTGCGATTGAACTTGCCTATCATGACCTGGGAAAGGCAAGGTTTGAGAATACTACGAGTAAAGATATTGAGTTAAAAGCAACTTCTTTAGCCGTGACCTACCGAAACAGTTATTTGAGCGAAACTTATCAACCTTATCTCAGTTTGGGTGGAAGATATTTAGAAAGTAATTATGAAGTTGATGGCGAATACAACGGTTTTGCGGGTGTTGGAGTTGAAGTGGTCGATATTTTTAATTTAGATAATACTGATTTGAGATTGTCGTACGAAGTATACAGTACTGACACAAGTGCTGCATTATTGACAATCAACGTTGGTTTTTAAATTGGTTTTTGGCATGTAAATTGGTAGTTCTATAGGAATTGTTATGATTTATATAATGAAGAGACCTTTGCACCCTAAAGGGCATAAACACGAGATTATTCACGGATTAAAATGGCTATAATTTCGCATCTTTCAGCCAAAATTCTATCACATTTTACTCTCGCGACTAACTCGTGCAAAGGTCCCAATGAAAAAAGATGATAAAAAATGAAAAACTATACAAAGTTGTTTACAACCTTTAGCGTATTAATTTTAGTTTCAATTATGTCCTCATCACTATGGGCAAAGGCATCTTTGACTAAAATTAGGATAGGTCAATCAGTTGATAAAACCCGTGTTGTTTTTGAAGTTAAAAAGAATCATCGGTTTGATATTTCTAGGTTACACAATCCACCTAGGCTAGTGGTTGATTTTTATAAAACAGACAATAAAATTAGTTTTAAACAAAAAAAGTTTTTAGATTCACGCCTCGGTAAAATTCGAATTAAAAACCAGAAAAAACGCACTCGGGTTGTTTTAGATTTACGTAAAGATTTTGATTATAGCTACTTTACCCTTGGTAAGAACAAAAGGGGCGCAGAGAGGGTTGTCGTTGATTTATCGAAAGACCTAGTGAAAGCGAAAAAAGTACAAAAATCGGCGCAAAAATCAGTTCGGGTAAAACATGCAAAAGCATCAGTAAAACCTAAGTCTAATCTTAAATACCAACACCCGCTTGCCCTGAAAACAAAGTCTAAGTCGAGTTCTAAGTCGAAACCGCAACCAGTCATTGAACATCAACAAAAAGATTTGGTCATTGCGATTGATCCAGGACACGGTGGTAAAGACACGGGTGCAATTGGTCACAATAATCTACTAGAAAAAGTAGTCGTGCTTGAATTAGCAAGAAAATTAAAAAAATACATTGATGCTCAACCAGGCATGAAAGCGGTTATGACTCGTGATAAAGATGAGTTTATTCCACTCTATAAACGAGTTCGAATTGCACATAAAAAGAATGCTGATATCTTCCTATCTCTCCATGCGGACTCTTTTAAAGACAAGTCTGCGAGAGGGGGCTCTGTTTACATCCTGTCTACCAAGGGCGCAAGCTCTGTCATGGCAAGGCTATTGGCGAAAACAGAAAACGCCTCTCTCAAAGAGATTAAGCTCAAAGGGCGTGATTCAGACGTGGCATTTTTGTTATCTGATTTAGCCAGAACAGCCAATATTCGTGCAAGTCGAAAATTGGGTGAAGCGGTATTAGGAGAAATGGGTTTATCTGTTCACTTGCATAAATCATCGGTTCAAGCAGCAGATTTCGCTGTATTAAAATCAATAGACATTCCTTCACTATTGATTGAGACTGCTTTTGTATCAAATCCAAGTGAAGCAAAAAAATTAAAGTCCTCTCGCTTTCAAACCAAGATGGCAAAATCAATTGTTCGCGGTTTAACCAAGTTTGCAAAACGAAACTCTCAGCAACCTCGATGGGGTGAAAGCTTGTATGTGAAATATAAAGTGCAAGCAGGGGATACCCTCTCTCAAATTGCAGACAATTATGGTATTTCGGTTAAAAAGTTAAAGAAAATAAATAAAATTAAGCACGCCAATAAACTTTATGTCGGCAAAAAGCTTAAGATTCCTGTTTCTGATGAAGTGATTGCTTCTTTATAGATTGTTATTCAGGACAGGCTCTCAGGTGTTTGTGAAAGTGCGTAACCTACTATTTCACGCGTTGCTAAATCAAGAACGGTAGCGAGATAGCTCCAACCTTGATGGCTTCTGATATAGGTGATGTCGCCGACCCAGTGCGTATTAGGCTCTTGCTGGTCAAACTTTCTCTCTAGTAAGTTAGGAATATTTGGTTTTTGCTTTCCACCTTGATAGTAGTGTGGTTTTTTTAATAAGCGGACATCCTCTTTTGAATCTGCTAATTGTGCTTCTAGCTCCTTGATTCGCCTTTTGTCTGCATCTAGCGGTATTCTGCCTTTAACCTCTTCACCTTTTTGCTCTGCAAGGTATTGTTTTTTCCAACGAATAACGGCACTAGCTCCTGCACCAGATAAGTCCATTATCTGTTTATTGGTATAGTTTTCTTCTACCATTAATTTTGCATATTCGTTTTTTTGTGCGGGGCTAAAGCTGATTCGTGTTTTTCTTGTTTTGGTCGTCATTTGATTTCCTATTTTAAGGAGACACTTAACAACTGATTAAAATTCTGGCAACGCCAAGTTTTCA
>CAYUHO010000104.1:0-5338 GCA_964444445.1 uncultured Piscirickettsiaceae bacterium
AAACTTGGCGTTGCCAGAATTTTAATCAGTTGTTAAGTGTCTCCTAGAGGAAACCATGCAGGTTCGTTTACTGAACCGTTCAACGCGCAAGTTAAGCTTAACCTTTGCCGGAGAACAGTTTTTTAAATCTTCCTTACCCTTAATTAATCAATTGCAAAATGCGCACTCTGAAGTATTGGAGCTGAATGAAAAGATTAAAGGTAGTTTAAAAATTACCATGCCCTATGAATTCGGTAGTTATTTTTTGAGTTATTTTATGCCTGAATTTATGGAGACTTATCCCGATATTCGTTTTGACATTGACTTTAGCTATGAAAATAAAGATTTAATCGAGGAGGGGTTTGATTTAGCTGTTCGGGTAGGGGAGTTGGACGACTCTACTTATGTGGCAAAGAAAATCTTAACTTCAACAATTGGGTTTTATGCGACAAAAAAATACATTCAAACACATGGTACGCCGCACACACTTGCTGAATTAAACCAGCATCAAAGGGTGATGCCAACCAATTATGCTAATTTTATTCACGCTGAGCAGCGTCAGGACTATTCACAGGTAAAACCAAACCTTATTTCAAATAGCATTTTATTTAATAAGCGAATCTGTATGGCTGGAATTGGGATTGCTGGTGTAGCGGATGTGTTTTGTATTGATGAACTTGAGTCAGGTCAGCTTGTAAAAGTCTTATTGAATGAGCGATTAAAAACGGTTAATTTATACCTTGTTTATCCCAGTCGATCACACCCTTCTAAAGCTCTAAAAGTATTTAATGAGTTTATTCTTAATAAAGCAAATGACCCACGCTTTTTTTAAATGTTAATTGTTTCTTATTTGAAACAATGTTTTTATATTATTTCTCTTTTGTTGTTCTATAAACCTGTGTAAACTAGTTAGAATTTATCTCTAGTGGTTTAAGGTGTTTTTATGGTTCAAGCATATTCTAACTGGCTAATAAAATGGCGTTGGTTGGTACTTGTTGCCTCCATTATTGGGGCGATTTTTATTGCCAGTGGTGCAAAATATATTACATTTGACACTGACTATCGTGTCTTTTTTAGTGATGAAAATCCAGAGTTAATGGCATTTGAAAAGTTACAAAACACCTATAGCAAAGAAGATAATATTATCATTGCACTTACCCCTAAAAATGGTGAGTTGTTTACCCCTGAAAACCTAGCCGCAATTGAATGGCTAACCAATGAGGCTTGGCAAATTCCCTACTCTAGCCGAGTTGACTCTATTACGAATTACCAACACACCTATGCTGAAGGCGATGATTTAATCGTTGTCGATTTAGGTTTTGAATCGGCAAGTATGTCTAAAGAACAGGCGCTTGAAGTTAAACGAATTGTTACAACCGAACCGCAGCTTGTGAATTCAGCCGTCAATAAAATGGGAACGGTTACCGCGATTAATGTGATTAATCAATTTCCTCAAAAAACGCAAACAGAAAACCCAGAAGCCGTTCAATTTACAAGAGATTTGGTTGCTAAGTTTCAAGAGAAATATCCACAGTTTGATGTTCATTTAAGTGGTTTGACTATGTTAAATATTGCGTTTGACGAGGCAAGCATGAAAGACATGTCGACGCTGATACCAATTATGTATTTATTTATTTTTGTAGTCTTGTTTGTTCTTCTAAGAACCATTTCTGCTCTAATAGGTACAATGATTGTGGTCGTTTTTTCCATTATTACCGCGATGGGAACCGCTGGGTTTATGGGGGTTTCTCTTACCCCACCTTCGGCATCTGCTCCTACTATTATTATGACGTTAGCCGTTGCCGATGCGGTGCATTTTTTGATTACAATGCTGGCATTAATGAAAAAAGGTATGGCTAAAGATGAGGCGATTAAAGAGAGCTTGCGGATTAATGTTGGGCCGATTATTTTAACCAGTGTGACCACCGCAATTGGTTTTTTAGCAATGAACTCAAGTGATGCTCCACCGTTTCATGATCTTGGCAATATTACTGCCATTGGGGTAATGTTTGCGCTTGTTTTCTCCTTGTTTTTCTTACCTGCTTTTATGAGCGTCATGCCTACTAAAGTGAAAGAGAATCTTGATATTGATCATCAGGGGTTTATGCGAAAGCTAGCCGATTTTGTCATCAATAAATATAAAACAATGTTTGTTGGTTCTATTTTAGTGATTGGTTTTCTAGCCGCTATGATTCCGCAAGTCGTACTAGACGATAATTTTGTTGAATATTTTGATGAATCAATTCAGTTTAGAACAGACACGGATTATGTGATTGATAATTTGACGGGTATAAATACGATTTTATATTCAATAGAAGCAGGTGAAGATTTAACGGGAAGTAAGGCTCAAGGGATTAATGATCCCGTATTTTTAGCTAAGCTAGATGAGTTTAAAACCTGGCTAGAGTCGCAAGATGAAGTCATTCATGTCAACACGATTAGTAATACCATGAAACGTTTAAATAAGAGCTTACATGGTGATGATGAAGCTTGGTATAAAGTCCCAGAGGAAAGAGATATTGCTGCTCAGTATTTATTATTGTATGAAATGTCTTTACCCTATGGTTTGGATTTAAATAATCAGATAAACGTTGATAAATCGGCCACTAAATTTACGGTAACCTTAGGTGATCTATCAACAGAAGAGTTGTTAGGGTTCAATGTTAAAGCCGAAAATTGGTTAATTGAAAATACACCTGTAAATATGCATACAGTAGGTTCAAGCACCGCTTTAATGTTCTCTAATATTACAAAACGAAATATAGACCAAATGATGAGTGGTTCGTTTATCGCCCTAGTGTTGATTTCGCTTATTTTAATGCTGGCACTAAAGTCATTTCGATTAGGGGTGATTAGCTTAGTTCCTAACCTAACCCCAGTGATTGTTGCGACAGGGATTTGGGCACTGGTGTTTGGACAAATGGGGCTGGCGGCAGCCATGGTATTTGCCATTTCAATCGGGATAGTGGTTGACGATACGGTTCACTTTTTAAGTAAATACCTAAGAGCAAAAAGAGAAAATAATTTGAGTACTGAAGAAGCGATTCGATATGCCTTTAGTACGGTTGGCCATGCACTTTGGGTAACGACTTTTGTGTTGGTGGTCGGGTTTGGAATCTTGGCCATGTCAAGTTTCTTGGTAAATCAACAAACTGGAATTATGATGGCAATAACGATTGCGTCGGCATTAATTATTGATTTCTTATTCTTACCTGCCTTGTTATTGATGTTGGATAAAAAAACATAAAACGGAGAAAACATAATGTTTAATTTTAAAAAATCAGAGTTGATCTTGAGCTTTGCAGCTTTGACTCTTCTTTCAACTAGTATATTTGCAGAAACCCCTGAAGAAAAAGGGTTAGCGATTGCGGTTGAAGCAGATAAACGTGACAATGGCTGGGGCGACTCGATTGTTAATATGAAGATGATTCTAAAAAACAAACAAGGTGATACCAGCGAACGTGAAATTAGAATTAAAACCCTGGAAATAACCGGTGATGGTGATAAAAGTTTAAGTATCTTTGATAAGCCGAGAGATGTTCGAGGGACAGCATTTTTAACCTTTAGTCACGTTAAAGGTTCTGACGACCAATGGTTATATCTTCCTGCCTTAAAAAGGGTTAAGCGTATTAGTTCAAGAAATAAGTCTGGTCCATTTATGGGCAGTGAGTTTGCCTATGAAGATATTAGTTCTGCTGAGGTTGAAAAATATACCTATAAATTTTTAAGAGAAGAACCTTGTGGTGAAGGTTTAACCTGTTTTGTTTCAGAACGTTACCCTACCGACAGATTCAGTGGTTATACCAAGCAAATTGCATGGATAGATGTTAATGAATACCGCCCCATTAAAATTGATTTTTATGACCGTAAAAAAGCACTTCTTAAAACACTCGAAATGAAAGACTATAAGCAATATCTAAATAAGTTTTGGCGTACGCATAATATGATCATGACAAACCATCAAACAGGAAAGTCATCCATTTTGACCTATTCAGACTATCAGTTCAAAACGGGACTTAAAGATTCAGACTTTAAAAAAAGTAAACTAAAAAGACTTAGGTAAAAATAGATAATGAATAAATCATTTCTTTTATTTCTACTCCCCCCCCTGGTGTTTTTTTCGCTAAAAATACACGCTGTAGAGTTGCAGGGAAAGCTTGGTGCTGAAGCAATCATCTTTACAGATGAAGCAAAATATTCACCACAAAAAAATCAATATTTATCGGGCGTGATTGAACTAGAGTTTTTTCATGCGATTAATGATAACCAAGAACTAAAAGCAAAACTTTTTTATCGTTACGATATTGATTCAACCAGCCGTACGCATGCAGATGTACGTGAATTAATGTTGAACCATTATGAAGACGAATGGGAACTAAACCTTGGTATTGGTAAAGTCTTTTGGGGTAAAACCGAATCTCGCCATCTAGTTGACGTGATTAACCAAGTGGACTGGGCAGAATCTTTAGATGATGAAGAGCGTTTAGGTCAACCAATGGTGCAAGTTAAACTGATTAAAGACTGGGGCGTATTGGATTTATTTGTACTGCCTTACTTTAGAGAAATTGACTACCTAAGTAAAGAAGGTCGTCCACGAATTAACCCTGTTGTTCAAAATGAAGAAGCACTTTTTCAAAATAAATCAAAGCAACGACATGTTGATATTGCAGGGCGTTGGAGTCAAACGTTTGATGATTTAGATATTGGTATAAGTGCCTTTGTAGGCACGCAAAGAACCCCCTTGTTTAAACCCGACTTTTCCACAGGAGAGCTAAGGTTAACGCCTGTTTATGTGCAGACAGCACAAATAGGGGTTGATGCACAATATATCTATGAAGACTTTCTATTAAAAGCAGAAGGGCTAGCAAGAGAAAGTCATCATATTGATTACAGTAAACACCAGTCGTTTGCTGGTGTTGTAGGTCTAGAGTACACGCTTGTTGGTGTATTTGATACGGTTTATGATGTTGGTTTAATTGTTGAATATCTACATGATGACTGGGAAGCCATTACCCCGTTTCAAAATGATTTAATGACTGGCGTTCGTTTCGTTATGAATGACACCCAGTCAACGGAACTACTAGTGGGTGCTATTACAGATTTAGAAGATCGTTCACAGTTCTGGAGTTTAGAAGCCTCAAGAAGACTTGGCGAAAACTGGAAAGCAGAACTGTTAGCAAGAGCGGTAGCGAGTGTTGACGATAAAAATACAATTTCTGCTTATAAACAAGATAATTTATTTTCGTTTAGATTATATTATTTTTTTTAGTAACTGTAATGGTGTAATTAAGCAATTCAGTGAGGATAAATTTATAATGAGTGTAATTAATAAAGAGCTCTATGATGCTTTAATTCAAGC
>CAYUHO010000105.1:0-5284 GCA_964444445.1 uncultured Piscirickettsiaceae bacterium
GACCCCAACCTTGGCAAGGTTGTGCTCTACCGCTGAGCTATTCCCGCTTTCGTAATAGGGGCGTATTATAGGGTGTCGCCAATAAATTACAAGCGTTATTTTTAAATAATTTTAAATTATTTTTTTGTTGACTCTGAAATAACTGGAATCGCTGCTTTAGTATATTGCACCCAAGTAATCACGGTTAATATGGCTGCAAAATACAACATTGGGAAACCTAGCTCCCCCCAATTAACACCCCAAAGTTCACCTCCGTATAATAACCAAGTTAAAGCGGCTAATTGCGATGCGGTTTTAATTTTACCAAGGCTTGAAACAGCGACGACTTCACGTGCATTATTTTCTGCCATCCACTCTCTTAAAGCGGAAATCCCGATTTCACGCATCATAATTAACACGGCAGAGATAATCACTAATAAGTTATCGTGATATTCAGCAGCCACCACGATTAATGCCGCAGAAACAATCAATTTATCTGCAACTGGGTCTAAGAATGCGCCAAGTTTACTATCAACGCTTAATAGCCGTGCAAAGTAGCCATCAAACCAGTCGGTAATTGCTGCAATCATAAACGCTAAGCCTGCCCAAAAACGAGCATCTTCTATTGGAGCGTAATAACAGATTAAGAAAACGGGGATAAGAACAACGCGCATCCACGTCATTGTCATAGGTAAAGTTTTTAAAAAATTCATAGCGGGCAATTATTATTAGTAACGAGTAATTATACTGAACCATGAAAGAAATCGTAGACTTTCTGTGCCATATTTTTTGAAACCCCCTGCACTTTGGTTAACTCTGATACCGCTGCGTTCTGTACATCGGTTATTCCACCAAAATGCATCAGCAGTTTTTTTCGTGTTTTTGCACCGATCCCGTCAATATCTTCAAGCTTAGAATGGGTTTGTG
Organism: uncultured Piscirickettsiaceae bacterium; assembly: GCA_964444445.1. Classification (GTDB taxonomy): domain Bacteria; phylum Pseudomonadota; class Gammaproteobacteria; order Thiomicrospirales; family Thiomicrospiraceae; genus Hydrogenovibrio. Next base: position 907 of record CAYUHO010000105.1, read on the forward strand.
CCTTTTGCCTTTTAGCTCTGTGACTTGTAATTGCAAACCGGTGCGCTTCATCTCGAATATGGTTAATTAAATGCAGCGCAATATCGTCTGCCATTAAATCTATCCCAACACGGTTGCTTGGTGTAAAGAGGATTTCTAGCCCTGCCTTTCTGCCCTCACCTTTGGCAACTGAAACCAAGGGAACCTCGGTTAAACCCAAGGTTTCAAAAACCGTTATGGCTTGGGTTAACTGCCCTTTTCCCCCATCAATTACCACTAAGTCTGGCAGCTCTTTGTTTTCTTTGATTAAGCGTTTGTAGCGACGTTCTAACACCTGTGCCATAGCAGCATAGTCATCTCCAGCTTGAATTCCTTCAATATTAAATTTTCGGTAAGCTTGCGTATCTGGTACGCCATCGGTAAACACAACACAACTTGCAACGGTTTGATTTCCTTGGGTGTGACTAATATCAAAACATTCCATCGTCAACGGCATGTTTTTCATATTCAAAACTTTTTGCAAAGCCTTTACTCTATCCATTTGCGAGGCTTTTTGGTTGAGATGTTGTTTGAGTGCAGATTGTGCATTGGTTTTAGCTAGGTTCAACAAACCTGCCATTTTTTTGGTATTTGCGGTTTTTACCTGTACTTTCAATTTAGAGTTAACGGCTTTTTGCTGTTGTAACCATTCTTCTAACTCACCATCATCTTCAAGTGCGTTTTCAATCAAAATCAAACTTGGAATCGGTAGGTTAATGTAGTGCTGACTAATATAGGCAGTGATTATTTCAGATTCTGGCATTTCTAAACCAACCTTAGGGAAGCTATTTTGACTACCCCATAGGTTGCCGCCTCGGTACATCATGAGCGAAACACACATCTGATTAGCCTGTTTTACCACTGCGACAACATCCACATCCTGTTTACCTGGCTGACTAATTAAATGCTGACTTTGCACCGACCTTAAGGCAGCAATTTTATCGCGATAGATTCCCGCTATCTCAAAATCTAAATTTTCAGCGGCTAACTCCATCTTTGAACCCAACTGTTCAATCACATCAAAACTTTTGCCGTTTAAAAAAAGTTTGGTATTGTTTACGTCTTCGTCATATTGTGCATCTGTGACAAACCCTTCGATACAGGGTGCAGAGCAACGTTTAATCTGGTGCTGTAAACAGGGGCGGGAGCGATTATTGAACTCCGACTCCGAACACTGCCTTAAGCCAAAAATCTTTTGTAAACTATCTAGGGTTTGATGCACGGCTGCGGCATTTGGAAAGGGGCCAAAATACTGCCCTTTTCTTCTTTTCACCCCTCGGTGATAACCAATTGAAGGATGCTTTTTGCTTGAAATAAAGATATAGGGATAGGACTTGTCATCTCTAAACAAAATATTGTAGTGAGGTTTATAGCGCTTAATTAGCGTATTTTCTAATATCAAGGCCTCGGGTTCTGTGTCAGTTACGATGGTTTCAATTCGAACAACCTGACTCACCATTGCCTCGGTTTTTATTTCATGTGATTTATTAAAATAACTGGAGACACGACGTTTTAAATTCTTTGCCTTGCCCACATAAATAATCACACCTTGGGCATCAATCATTTGATAAACGCCTGGGCGTTCAGTCAAGTTATTTAAATAAGCCGCAATGTCAAATTCATCTGGATTTCTGTTATTTTGTTTCGACATTTGAATAGAATCAACTAGAATACATACAAATTAAATTATAAAGGATTTAAGTGTGGAAAACCAAAACGAAGGCTTATCAAGATTAGCAACCGCTGCCGAAAATTTTATTAAACAAGAACGCTGGAGCCGTCGCTGGACAAACTTGTTAAAACTGTCAGTCATTATCTATATTTTAGTGACCGTGTTTTTGATTGCCCAAGGAGTGACCAAAAACCAAGAAGTTAATGGCGATAAACATCTGGCGGTTGTTAAACTTTCAGGGCTTATTTCACCTGCAACCAAAACCAATGCAGCCAGTATTAACCCACTATTAAGTAAAGCCTTTAAAAACCCGAATTCAGTTGCGGTAGTGATTAAGGCAAACTCTGGTGGCGGTAGCCCGGTTCAATCTGCTCTTATCAATGACGAAATTACCCGTCTTAAAAAAGTGCATAAAAAACCAGTTTACGTTGTGGTTGAAGACATGTGTGCTTCTGGCTGTTATTACATTGCAGTAGCGGCAGATAAAATCTATGCAAACAAAGGCTCAATGGTAGGCTCAATTGGTGTCAGAATGGATACCTTTGGTTTCACTGGCTTAATGGATAAAATAGGGGTTGAAAACCGCTCAATGCACGCAGGTAAAAATAAAACCTTTATCGACCCATTTAGTGCAAAAAATGAAGAAGGTCGTCAATTTTTCCAGGAAAAAATCTTGGAAAGAACCCACCAACAGTTTATTGAAACCGTTCGTAAAGGACGTGGTGATAGAATTAAAGAAAACGAAAATACCTATACCGGCTTAGTTTGGTTAGGTGATGAAGCGGTTGAAAATGGTTTGATTGATGGCTTAGGTGATATTGGTCATATACAACGTGAAGTTGCTAAGGTCGAAAAAGTTAGAAGCTATGAAGCTGAGAAATCCGTTATGGAACAGCTAATGGGTGACATTGCGACAGAAACCGCTTTAAAGCTTAGTCTGCTTTATTCAGGCCTAAAATAATGGCAAAATTAGGACAGATAAACAAATTACAAATCATCAAAGAAGTTGATTTTGGTGTTTACCTTAATGGTGATCACCTTGGTGAAATCCTGTTACCTAAAAGACAAGTACCTGAGGATGCTAAATTAAATCAATGGTTAGACGTTTTTATCAGCCTAGACTCTCAAGACAGGTTAGTTGCCACGACTGATAAACCCCTAGCGAGTGTTGGTGAAGTTGCTTTTTTGCGGGTTGCAGATGTTAACCGAACCGGTGCATTTTTAAACTGGGGCATGCCAAAAGATTTACTTGTCCCCTATGCTGAACAACGTATTCCAATGGAGCAAGGTCGCTCCTATGTGGTTTACCTTTACATTGACTCCAGTGGACGAATTGCAGGTTCGAGTAAACTCAGCTTACACCTTGACGAATACGACCATGAGCAAGTCTTTAAAAAAGGACAAGAAGTTCAGCTACTTATTTCTTCAAGAAGTGACCTAGGTTACAGTGCGGTTGTTAACGGTAAGCACCTTGGTTTAATTCATGTCTCTGAAGTGATACAAGACCTAAGAACAGGGCAAAAACTTACCGGTTATATTAAGCAAATTCGGGATGATAAAAAAATTGACTTAACCCTGCAAAAACGCGGGAAGCAAGGAAAACAAGAACTCACCGATAAGATTCTAGAACACCTAGAAAAAAATGATGGTTTTTCGCCACTTGCAGACAAGAGTGACCCAGATGCGATTTTTAAACAATATCGAGTCAGTAAAGCAAATTACAAAAGAGCGATTAGCTCACTCTATAAGGCAAGAAAAATTACGATTTCTAAGGAAGGGATTAATTTAGCTTGAGTCATTCTCCATCTAATCACTAACCTACGACCAGGTAAGTGAACTACCCCCCCCTTGGTGTTTTTTATCAAAAATCAATACAAAACAACTCGCGCTTTCAACTAATAAATGGACGCTTTATACTATTATTCGCTAATTGCGACAATTTTCATTTGGATTGGTTTTGTCAGAACTGGCCTCGGCTTTGGTGGCGCGGCACTCGGCTTGCCACTGCTTTTACTCATTGATGATCGCCCTGTTTACTGGCTGGCAATCATTGGATTGCACCTACTTTTCTTCTCATCCATCACGCTCAAAAACCGTAGCAGTAACGTCGATTGGCATTACCTAAGAAAATCACTTCTTATTATCTTGCCCCCTACTTTTATTGGTATTTTTGGTTTATTAACCCTACCCAATGACCTAATCGCAACCCTCATTTATTTGGTCGCCTTAGTGTATGGTTTTATGTGGCTCGTCAATTTTAAAATCAAAGCCAACAGTAAATTAAGTGACTGGTTTCTACTAGTTTTTGGCGGTTATATTACTGGCACAACACTGACTGGCGCGCCACTACTCGCCGCTGTCTTTATGCAAAATGTATCCAAAGAACAATTAAGAAACACCCTATTTGCACTCTGGTTTATCTTGGTCGGCATTAAAATTATCACCCTGATTAGTTTTGGGGTCGATATAGACTACCTAATGGCACTCATTTTGATACCCGTTGCATTTATCGGGCATGTAATTGGATTAAGAGTGCATGAAAGGATTAGCCAAAACGAAAAGGTTTTTAAACACACCGTTGGGCTATTTTTAGTTATTATTAGTTTAATCGCATTGATTTCGGTTTATTTTAAATAAGGAGACACTTAACAACTGATTAAAATTCTGGCAACGCCAAGTTTTCAGCAT
>CAYUHO010000106.1:0-5272 GCA_964444445.1 uncultured Piscirickettsiaceae bacterium
ACAAAGTTAGAGATGAAATCAAAACATCTCTAAGCATAGTTATTTCTAGCAGGCTGTCGGGTTTAAACGATTGAAGCGAAAAAAAGCTGGTTTGAGGCAGTTTTTATTCAATTTTGAGGCGAATAGCTCGCTATTTAACGAGAAATTGAATAAAAAATGACCAAATCCAGCTCTTTTTGCAGCCGATTGGCTTAAATCCGACAGGTTGCTAGGCTCGAGCTTTGCGCACTAACTAACTATTTTCGGCTTCTTTTTTTTGTGCTTCAGCAAGGTCTTTGTGTACTTGTGCCATGTCTAAATCAACAAGTTGTTTAATTGCTTTTTTAAAGTTACTTTCTGGTAGTACGCCAGGGTTAGAGAAGATAACAATTTTTTCACGCATGAAAACTAAAGTTGGAATTGATCTTACTTGGAACATACCAGCTAGCTCTTGCTCTTCCTCTACGTTTACTTTTACAAATTTTATTTCTGGATGCTCTTCTGCAACTTTTTTAAAGGTCGGTGCAAACTGTGTGCATGGACCACACCAAGAAGCCCAGAAATCAAGTATCACGATTTCATTTTCTTCAATTGTTTTTTCAAAGTCTGCGGTTTTTAAATCAATTGCTGACATTAGTCTTTCCTAAATTAGGGTTAAATTTCTGGGTTCCCACCTTCCGTGAGAAGGGCTGGGTTTAAATATTTTTTAAGTGTTTTTTCATCCAAGTCTGTTAACTCTTTGGCAACATCAAGTACAGGCATACCTGTTTTATATGCTTGCTTGGCAATCGCTGCGCCTGTTTCATAGCCAACAATTCTATTTAAAGCAGTTACCAATATTGGATTCACCTCAAGTGTTTCTGTCAGTTTATCTGTATTGACGGTAAAGGATTCAATTGCTTTCTCAGCAAGTTGTATGGAGGCATTTGCAGCAATTTCAAGGCTCTGTAATAAGTTTGTGGCAATCATTGGTAACATAACATTAAGTTGAAAGTTTCCCGACTGAGCGCCAACGGTGATTGCTGTATGATTTCCCATAATCTGAGCAGCGACCATTGCAACAGCTTCAGGGATGACAGGGTTTACCTTTCCAGGCATGATTGAACTACCTGGTTGTAATGCTTTAAGTTGTATTTCACCTAATCCTGCTAGAGGACCAGAATTCATCCATCTCAAATCATTTGCAATTTTCATTAAGCTGGATGCGAGCACATTGAGTTGGCCACTTAATTCTAAAGCCGTGTCTTGTGAACTTAAACCAACAAATAAATTATCCATTGGTTCAAAATGAACGGCAGTGATGGTTGTGAGGTTTGCGCTTACTAGTTCACTAAAGCGTTCGTCTGCATTAATTCCTGTACCGACCGCAGTTCCACCTTGCGGCAGTGTTTGAATTCTTTTTTGAGTATCAATTAAACGATTAATATTGTCTTGAATTAGGTGACGCCAGGCTGAAATTTCTTGAGATAGTTTAATCGGGGTCGCATCCATTAAGTGAGTTCTACCCGTTTTAATGATACCTTTAACTTCTTGCTCTTTATTTTCAAGTGTTTCAACTAGGTGATGTAATGCAGGTAAAAGCGTCTCCTCTAGTTCAATTGCCGCTGAGACATGGATGGCTGTAGGGATGACATCATTAGAGCTCTGTGACATGTTGACATCATCATTTGGATGGATATTAACATTGGTTAAGTTTTTAGCCAACAGGGATATAACTTCGTTCATATTCATATTGCTGCTGGTGCCAGAGCCAGTTTGGAAAACGTCAACCGGAAACTGGTGATTGTGTTTTTCCTTAATAATCTCATCAGCAGCCGCTTGAATAGCATCTGTTTTTTCCTGAGATAGTAGACCAAGCTCAAAATTTGAATCTGCACAAGCAAATTTGACATACGCAAGTGCTTGAATAAATTTAAAAGGAAGTGGTGTATGGCTAATTGGAAAGTTATTGATAGCTCGCTGAGTTTGTGCACCATATAAAGCCTCAACAGGCACTTGCAGCTCTCCCATGCTATCTTTTTCAATTCTAAATTGTTCTTTCATCTTGCAATCTTCTTTGTATTGTTTTAAGTTGGCATTATTTTAACGCATTTATTTGGCGAAATTATGAATAACAATCTGAACAACTTTGCACAAACCATTTTAGATAAAAATCTCTGGTGGCGTGTTGAAGCATCTATGCCATTTACTGACTTTAGCTTTTCACCTGCTTTAAAAGCAAAGTTTCAGTTATCACCAGATGATAAAGAATCGTTTGTTAACAAAATTTTGCCAGACAGCCAGCAAACTTTTGAAACAAACTTGCAACAGATGTTAAGTACCAAAACATTCCGTAAGCGCTTTATCGCGGGATTTTCTGTTAATAACCATCAATTTTGGATTATGAACGAGCTTCATCAGCAAGAAGAAAATGGAAAAGAATATATCTATGCCGTTTGTATAGATATAACAGAAATGCATGAAATCTCCGAACAACTTGCTTCGTCTCATTCCAAAATAATGGTTGAAAAATTGAAGATACAAGAGCAACAGTCGCAAAGTGAAAAAAAGATAATTGCTGATCAATATAACAAACAAACTCAGTTTTTGGCAATGCTTAGTCATGAGTTTAGATCCCCACTACAAGGGGTAACTTCAATTATTGGCGTCATAAAATCTAAAATTCGTGCGGGTCAAGATGTTTCGGAAGAGCTTAAGATAATTAATTTGACGATAGAACAAATTAACTTCTTGATTAATGACATTTTGACCTATTCACAAACCCAAAGCGAGCAGCTACAAATAAATCCAGTTTCATTTTCGATTGTTGAGCTGGCAGATTATGTAAGTCATTTAACAAAATCAATCGCAAATGAGAAGGGGATTTATGTCAAGGTCCAAGTGGAGACTGAGAGAGAATACTTTTATGGTGATTTAGTTAGGATTTCGCAAATTTTGATAAACCTGATTGTAAACGCAATCAAGTTTACCAAGGAGGGTGGTGTAACGGTCAGCCTAGAAGAAAACAAAAACCGATTGGAACTTGTGGTAACGGACTCTGGAGAGGGGATTAGAGAAGAAAAGTTATCTTATATTTTCCAACCTTTTAGTCAGATTAGTAGTAAGGTTGGCGCTCAATATACAGGTTCTGGATTGGGGTTAACAATTGTTAAAACGCTTGTTGATTTATTAGGCGGTTCAATAAAGGTCGAGTCTGAAGAAAAAATAGGCACTGCATTTATTGTTTCACTTCCTATTTTAAAAAGGGACAAGGTGGATGACGCATTTACTTTTAAGTTAGAAGATTCAGATGATCAGAAAATTATTGAAAAACCAAAATTATCACCCTGGTGTAAGGTACTGATTGCAGATGATTCTGTTATTAATAGAAAGGTGCTTAGATTGTTTTTGGAAGATGCAGGGTGTCAAGTCGATGAGGCAGAAGATGGACTGCAAGCTATCGAAATATATAAACAAAAAAAATATGAGTATGTGTTTTTAGATATCCAAATGCCAAAATTAAATGGGTTGCAAGTTTGTAAAAAAATTCGAAAACATGAAGATAAGAAAGCCAAAAAAGCAAAGAAAACAAACTTAAAAGGCGTTTTTGCATTAACTGCCGCTCATACAGTTGAAGAATTAAAAAGCTTGGGAGGAGAGGTTGATAAGTCTATTTTTACAGAGTGGATTGAAAAACCTATTTCAGAAGATAAAGTCTTAAGTGTTTTGAAAAATAATGTTTGTAAAGACACTAATGGTATGAGTGCTAAAGTGGATTCTAAATCTGAAGAAAAAGAAGTCGTAGAAAGCGTCTTTTCTGGGGTCTCTGATGCGCTAAAACCACTTATTCCTTGTTTTTTAGAAACAGTGGTGAATGAATATGAAGCCATTGTTGATAGTTTTTTAGCAAATGATGAGGAACGGTTTAAACGAACAGTTCATTTTTTAAAAGGTGAAATAATGCTATTTAATCTCAAAGACTTGATTGTTTTAATTAAAAAAATTGAGAGTGCAGACTTTAAAAAAGATCAGAAAAAGCTAAGTAAATTATTGTACTTTTTGAACGTTAACCTTAAGAAATTACGGTAGTTTTTTATTTTTAGTCCCTTTAAAAAATAGGTTGTTATTGTTCTGTAAAACATACTATAATTATCGTTTAAACGAATTATAAAAGCATTAAGAGAAAATATATGGCACTTAAAAAAACAACACTTTTATTGGCCGAAGATCATGATTTAGTCCGTGCAGGGTTTAAAGCAATTCTAGGTAATGATGACTCGGTTGTTGTACTGGAAGCTGAAGATGGTGAAAAAGCCTTAGCATTGACACTAGATCAAAATCCAGATGTTTTGTTCATTGACTTATCAATGCCAAAATTAAGTGGTATTGCAGTGATTACTAAGCTGAAGAAGCTGAAACACGATGTAAAAATTATTGTACTGACAGCAGCAGAATCAGCAAAAGTTTGGAAAGAAGTTCTTGATTTAGGTGTTGAGGGGATTGCTTTAAAGTCGATTTCTAAAAATGAGTTGCTTGAAGGTGTAAACCAGGTATTGAAGGGGCAACAGTTCGTACACTCTGAAATCGAACCTGATTTAAATAGTTTTATGCTGAAACAAGAATCAAAAGATGAAACAGAAATAAAAAAACTGAAAAAACTGTCTTTACGTGAAAAGCAAGTGACTAAACTTGTTGCAGAAGGTTACAAAACAAAAGAGATTGCTGATTTGTTACAAATCTCTGACAGAACGGTATCTAAACATCGTGAAAATATTATGACTAAGCTTGGTATGGATGTTTCAGCAGAACTCGTAAATTATGCTAGTCATATTGGTCTTTTAAAAGTTGATTTAGATGAGATCGAATGATTTGAAATTAAATTTGATTAAATTAAGTCTACTGTTCTCAATTATTTTTTCTAGCTTTTTCTTGTCAGGCTGTGAAAAAATATCAAATAGTGCTAAAAACTTACAGTCAGATTGGGTAGGTTTAGATCGAAAAATTGAAATTTACAGTTGTTATTCTGGAAAATTGATTAAGGTTGTAGAAGGTAGTATTCGACTTAATCCTGATGATAAATTTTCTGAAGGCGCTTCATTTTTAGTCAATGGTAAGAAAATGCGAACTAACATGTGTTTTGTTATTAAAGAAATAGGGATAAAGGAGACGCCAATCGACTAACCTTAATCTTTGTAGGTTTTTAAGTTCGCTCTCTCTAGGCATATTTCGCAGGAAATACTTCCCCATTATTTATTGGACATTCCTTTAAGGAGACACTTAACAACTGATTGAAATTCTGCGTGGACTTCTAGCC
>CAYUHO010000107.1:0-5234 GCA_964444445.1 uncultured Piscirickettsiaceae bacterium
CTGGAAAAGCTAAATGATAGATATCGTATGAACTAGAATATAAACTTGTTTCACGTATGATTTCAAGCGTTCTTTGGCTTAGGCTAGAGATTGTCATCAATATTTTTCTTATTTTCATTGAGTTTATTTGAGATGAATGAAAACTCGCAAAGTATCAGATCTGACAGGATTAAATTGTTTTTGTAAATCGCTTCTTCAACTAGCGAGATTGATATGTCTCGTTGCTTAGTATCATCTATGTTCTTGGTAAAAGCATAAATCAAGACATTTATCAAAATATACCATCATTGACCATATCATCTGTGTTTAAGGCAGTTTCCATTGTTAAGCGGGTCTTGTTATTTGATTTTGTTATTAAGCTTCGATAAAGTTCTAACCTAGAAGATTCTTTATTTGAAGTATTTTCAATGGTTATATTTTTAACAACATTTTCTTTTAAATTAGACAATAAATCAACAACAAGGTTCGTGTACCTGTCCTCAATATCTACAACTAATCTTTGCATAACACATACCCCTTAACATTACAAAAACCATAACCATTTTACCCTAAACTAAACCGAATATTTAATCTACGGATAATAAAAGTTATTATCTGGCAGTTTATTACCGACTAAAGCTGGCGTGTTATCCATTAATTTTTGATAGAAGTACTCTAAGTCAGCTTGAGAATTCTTCCCACTCTTAACTTCTATTAGCGTCCATTTGAGAGAATCAGCGACGCCTTCTGGGGTTAGTAGTTCGATGTTTTTAGCAACAATTTCTCCTGCTTTTTCTGGGTTGTCTAAACACCATTTAGCCGATTTTATGTACTCTTCTTGAAAGCGTTTTAAAACATTTGGCTTATCTAAAACACTTTTGGTTGCTGTAATTCCTGCTTGTGGTATCTTGGCTGGTTTCTTGAAAACGCGACCCCACTCTTTTTGAATATCAACACTGCGAAATAAGTCTGGTGCGATAATGTTTACGGGAAAAGATTTTGTTTTTCTGAGAGCCATTGAAATGGCAGGTTCAGCTAATAGCGCATGATCCACTTGACGAAGAATTAAAAGTTGCATCGCATCAAGCGGATTTGGAGAGTAGCGTAGTTTAAAATCTTTTTTAGGATCTAAGCCTTCTGCTTTTACAATTTGCTCAAATACGATGTCAGGCATGTCAGCTCGAAAAGGCATGGCAATTTCTTTACCCTTAAAATCACTTAGTGTTTTCAAGCTATCATCACGTGAGACCATCCATAAAATACCCCAAATAGAAATATTCATAAGCTTTAATTTAACACCGCGATTGTATAAGTTAGCAGCAACATTTGATGGCATGGCAATAAAATCGGCTTCAAAAGACCCTTTTCCTAAAGCCATGAGTTTAAGTTCATCGGGACTTTGCCAAGCTCTAAATTCAACTTTTTTTGCAATATCGTTCAGCGCACCACTTTCCACAATATGAATCATCGGGTTAGAAACACCGGCAAAAGGGCCAGATAAAACCAGTTTTTCTAGCTTTTCAGCTGAAAAAGCTAGTGGCGTAATAAGGAGTAAAAGGGTTGTTAAAAGCGTTTTTTTCATATTTTTTCCTAAGGTGTGTATATCGCGATGAATATATCATAATTTTGACATAGAGAAGGTTGAGCTAGTATTAAGTGCTAGGCTTGTTTTGAAACAATTTTAAGCATAAATTATGTGTTAAAATTTTCATTTTAATGTCTGGTAAATAATTATGAATGCTGTTGTAAATATCATTCAATCTTTTCCTCGCTATCTTTGGACTGGCTGGGGTGCGATTGCCAGTTTATTCTTATTATTGGCTATTTGGGATTGGGGAAACCAGCTCAATGGTAGCCTGGTTCTTCCTTCACCTCAGGAAACATTTGTTGCGCTTTGGAAGTTGTTTCAAACCCCTGAAATATGGGTGGATGTTTCGATAACCGTTGAAAGGTCACTGTGGGGCTTTGTTATTTCAGTTGTGCTTGGTGGAGGGCTTGGAATTCTTGCGGGTTCATTTGCAACGGCTTCAATAATGAGTCGTCCGATTATTACCGTTATGATGGGGGTACCACCGATTGCTTGGATTATTTTAGCCTTGCTTTGGTTTGGAGTTTCAGATGGCAGTATTATTTTTACTTTAGTGGTCGCCTCTTTTCCAATTGTTTTTGTGGGTGCCTTACAGGGAACTCGAACCCTAGAGGGTGACTTAAACGACATGAGTAATAGTTTTAAAACGCCTTTTTTGATGAGGTTAACCGATGTTTACTTCCCGCATATCTTTTCTTATCTTTTTCCTGCAGCAATTTCGGCATTGGGAATGAGTTGGAAGGTGGTTATTATGGCCGAATTATTAGCGTCAACACCTACAGGAATCGGCGCGTCCTTGGCTGTTGCAAGGAGTCATTTTGATTCGCCTGTTGCAATGGCTTTGGTGTTGATAATGGTTATTTTTTTATTGTTAATTGAGTACGTGTTATTAGAGCCAATTAAACGAGAGGTTGAGCAATGGCGAAATTAACAGTAACAAATTTAAATCATAAATTTGGAGCAACGGAAATTTTAAAGAATATTAATCTTTCTTTACACCAAGGTAAAGTTGTTTCAGTTGTCGGGCCAAGTGGTAGTGGTAAGACTACCTTGTTGCATCTTTGTGGTGATTTGCTGGAAGTGACAGATGGAAAAGTATCTAATAGCTTTATCTCTCAAGCATATGCATTTCAAGATGCAAGACTATTACCTTGGCAAACAGCGATAGATAATATTGCTTTTGGTTTAAAAGGAAGAGGGGTTTCTAAAAAAAATAGATACTTATTAGCAACTGAAATGGCATTAAAGCTTGGTTTGGATAAAGATGATTTAACAAAGTTCCCAAAAGATTTAAGTGGCGGAATGCGACAAAGAGTCGCCTTTGCTAGAGCTTTGGTTATTGAGCCTGAGTTAATGTTTTTGGATGAACCATTTTCGGCATTAGATATTGGTTTAAAACAAGAATTACAACATTTATTAATGCGTTTAGTTGTAGAAAAAAAGTTATCTATTTTTTTTATCACTCATGATTTATCAGAAGCAATTCAGTTAAGCGATGAAATATTAGTAATGGATGCAGATCCAGGTCAAATTGTAAAACAAATTAAGTTAGAAAAACCAAGGCAAGAGCGTGGTGCAGATTATATTTTTAATACCACTCGTCAATTGTTAGAAGATCCTCAAATTATTTCAACTTTCGAATTAAACTTTACGAAGAAGTAGTAATATGGAACCCACAACACAAAAATTAGTCTCTGAAAAAAAAATAGCTGGTGAAAAAGTAGAATGGGCTTATCCTAAAGGAAATTTCCCTATTTTGTTATCCTACGGCTTTCGACCATTTTTTTTATTAACACCTATTTACTTGACTATCTCCATTCTTTTATGGGGTTTATTCTGGTCAGGTTTACTTCCGCTCTCTTTTCTGCAAAACCCGCTAGAATGGCATTTGTACGAAATGTTATTTGGGGTGACCAGTGCAATGATGATTGGTTTTATTCTAACCGCTGTTCCTGAGTTATATGAGGGTGAAGTGCCCATTGTTGGCAAGGTATTGCTTGGTTTGGTTATCCTTTGGTCACTTGGTAGGATTAGTTTTTGGTTGATTGATTGGTTGGGTGTTTATGTGGTTGCGATAACCAATATTCCCCTTATATTATGGGTAGTATTTCTTGTAGCCAAGCCCATTTTGAAAGATCCATTACATCGACAGTTAAGTTTAGCCATTTTATTTTTAATTATAAGCACAATGCAGATTTGGTTTTTTGCAACTAAGCTTGGCTGGTTTGATACTGATCCAATGGCAATTCTGAAAGCCTCAGTGGGTGTTTTTATGGTCTTGGTATTGTTGGCTGCACGAAGAATTAATATGGAAGCAGTCAATCATTGGTTGGATCAGAATAAAATTGATGGTAGCTATATGGCACGTCCTCCAAGATACAATGTAGCAATTTTTAGTGTTGCAGTCTATACTTTGGTCGAGTTTTTATACCCCAATAATAGTGCCTTAAGCTGGTTAGCTTTTGCTGCAATGGCAGCAGTGCTTAATACCCTAAATGATTTTTTCTTGGACGAAGATCCTGTTTTTATTCGCCCCTTTATTTGGCCTTTATTTAGCATGCTAATAATGATGTCAGTCGGGTATGGATTGATGGGATGGGATTATTTGGTGGCAGAGGTTTATGCACTTAATCACTTTAGGCATTTACTAACCCTTGGAGCTTTAGGAATGGCTTACTTTATGGTGCTTGTCATTGTTGCTCACCTTCATACAGGGCGAGATTTTATTCCAAATAATTGGATAGGGATTGGTGCTTTTTTAATCCTGTTTTCAACGATTATTCGTGGGATAGGGATTCCATTTATAGAAAACAGTGCTAGTTGGGGCTATATGTTATCAGCGGTTTTATGGGTTTTACCTTTTGTTGGTTTTCTAATAATTTATGGAAAATGGTTAAAAGAACCTCGGGTTGACGGATTACCAGGTTAGTTTTCTGTGTACCCTCAATTCCTTATCGTTTTTTAACAAAAATTAATGAAAATGGTTTACACTTATTAAAAATTAAAGAAATATCAATAGGAATTAATTATGTCAGAAAAGTCAGCAATTATTGAACAAAGAAGAAAAGAACGTAAAGATCCTTTGATGAGCAGGCCGATCGCTCCGACCATGACAAATGAAGAAGTATTAAAAGAATTTCATGAATTTAATAAAAGTCACAGTAGTGTTGTTCTAGGGACGGTGAATCATGAAGGGAATGCCGATTCAAGTTATGCGCCTTGCTTGCAAAAAGACGGACATTATTACGTCTATTTATCAGAATTAGCGCACCATACCCCCAATATGTTAAATCACCTCAATGCTAGCCTATTGTTTATTGAACCAGAAGATAAAGCCAGAAACCTGTTTAAACGTAAAAGAAGTACCATTCGTGTTGAAGCAGAAGTGGTGGAAAGAGGTTCTGATAAGTTTAAGGCAATAATGGATGACTATGCTGATGAGTTTGGTGGGATTATGCGTAATTTAAGTGAATCTGCAGATTTTCATTTATTTAGGCTTAACCCAAAGCATGCAACCTATGTACGAGGTTTTGGTCAGGCCTATAACATCGTTGGTGACAAGCTGGATGAGATTAAGCATTTACGTGATAGAGGTCATGGCAAATCGACGCTTAAAGGACACGGTCATGGGCATGGACACGGTCACGGACATGCCACCAAAAAATAA
>CAYUHO010000108.1:0-5143 GCA_964444445.1 uncultured Piscirickettsiaceae bacterium
ATTAAAGTTGGTATTAACGGTTTTGGCCGTATCGGTCGTATGGCTTTCCGTGCAGCAGCACAAGATTTTCAAAATATTGAAGTAGTAGCAATCAATGATTTACTAGATCCTGAGTATCTAGCATACATGCTTAAGTATGATTCTGTTCACGGTCGTTTTGACGGAACGGTTGAAGTTTCTGAGGGGAACCTAATTGTAAACGGTAAAACAATCCGTATTACTGCAGAGCGTAACCCAGCAGATCTAGCATGGTCTGATGTTGGTGCAGATTTAGTTATCGAATGTACTGGTTTCTTCCTAACTGAAGATTCATGTCAAGCACACATCGATGCTGGTGCGAAGAAAGTAGTTCAGTCAGCACCTTCTAAAGATCATACCCCAATGTTCGTTTATGGTGTTAATCATAATGACTATAACGGTGAAGCGATTGTTTCAGCGGCATCTTGTACAACTAACGGTCTTGCACCCGTTGCTAAAGTACTAAATGACAGCTTTGGTATCAAACGTGGTCTAATGACAACGGTTCACGCTGCAACAGCGACACAAAAAACGGTTGATGGTCCTTCTATGAAAGACTGGCGTGGTGGTCGTGGTATTCTTGAGAATATCATCCCATCTTCAACGGGTGCGGCAAAAGCAGTTGGTAAAGTTCTACCTGCACTTAACGGTAAACTAACTGGTATGGCATTCCGTGTACCTACTTCAGACGTTTCTGTTGTTGATTTGGTTGTTGAATTAAATAACGAAGCATCTTACGATGATATTTGTGCCGCGATGAAAAAAGCCTCAGAAGGTGAAATGGCAGGCGTATTAGGTTATACAGAAGAAGCAAATGTTTCAACTGATTTCCGTGGTGATTCTCGCCCATCAATCTTTGATGCAAAAGCGGGTATCGCTTTAGATTCGACATTTGTTAAAATCGTTGCTTGGTATGATAACGAGTACGGTTATACATGTAATATGATGAGAGTAATAGAGCACGTCGGAAAATAGTCTTTATTTTGTCCACTAGCAGGGCAACTTTGATACTTTAAACAGTTGCGTACTCACGTACGCGCCTTTTTTAAAGCACCAAATTTGTCCTACTATTGAACTAAATAAATGACTATTTTTAATTGTGTTTTCTGTTTTGCATTTAATTTTATTGAGTGCAGAATTGAAAAAATAATTTAATAACAAATATGAGGCTTAAAAAATGTCTATCATCAACATGACTGATTTAGATTTATCTGGTAAACGTGTATTAATTCGTCAAGATTTAAATGTCCCTATTAAAGATGGAAAAGTAACGTCTGATGCACGTATTCGTGCTTCATTGCCGACCATTAAAATGGCAGTTGATGCTGGTGCAAAAGTGATGCTTATGTCTCACCTTGGCCGTCCAACGGAAGGTGAATATGCAGAAGAATTCTCACTAGCACCTGTTGCAGCAGATTTATCAGAAAAACTAGGACAAGCTGTTCGTTTAGAAAGAGATTACCTAAGCGGTGTTGAAGTTGCAGCGGGCGAAGTGGTCCTTTTAGAAAATGTACGTTTTAACGTTGGTGAAAAGAAAAACGCAGAAGACCTTTCAAAACAGTACGCAGCACTTTGTGATGTTTATGTAATGGATGCATTTGGAACGGCTCACAGAGCACAAGCTTCAACACATGGTGCAGGTGCATTTGCAGATACAGCATGTGCGGGTCCTTTATTAGCGGCTGAGCTTGATGCTTTAGGTAAAGCATTACATGAACCAGCTCGTCCAATGGTTGCGATTGTTGGTGGTTCTAAAGTATCAACTAAGTTAACGGTACTTGAGTCATTATCAGAAATTGTTGATCAGTTGGTTGTTGGTGGTGGTATTGCTAATACATTTATCGAAGCGGCAGGACATAATGTAGGTAAGTCACTTTCTGAATCAGACTTAGTTCCTACCTGTAATAAGCTTAATGAAATTATGAACGCACGTGGCGCGGCTATTCCGTTGGCATCAGATGTGGTTTGTGGTAAAGAATTCTCTGAAACAGCGGTTGCTACGACGATGAACGCTTCAGACGTTCAAGACGATGATATGATTTTCGATATCGGTCCAGATTCAGCAGCGGAATTAGCTGAAATCATTAAGAATGCAGGAACCGTTGTTTGGAATGGTCCAGTAGGTGTTTTTGAGTTTGATCAATTTGGTGAAGGAACCAAAGCGGTTTCTATGGCAATTGCAGAGTCAAATGCTTTCTCTATTGCTGGTGGTGGTGATACCTTAGCAGCTATTGATAAGTATAACATTGCTGATAAAGTATCTTATATTTCTACTGGTGGTGGTGCGTTCTTAGAGTTTTTAGAAGGTAAAAAACTACCTGCGGTTGAAATGCTAGAAAATGCTGCAAAATAAAAATAATAAATAGGTTGGCTGTCATATGGACGGCTAATTGATTAGATGAATTGAAATTAGCTACTAATTCGAGTAGTTTATATAATAAAGGAAGTGTGGATGCCTTCAGGTATGAGAAGAACAAAGATTGTCGCAACATTGGGTCCGGCAACGGACAGAGAAGGTGAGTTAGAAAAACTTATCAAGGCTGGTGTAGATGTTGTGCGTATTAATATGTCACACGGAAACCCTGAAGAGCATGTTGAAAGAGCTAGGCAAGTAAGAGACATTGCAGCAAAACTTGATCGTCAAGTAGGTGTATTAGTCGATTTGCAAGGACCTAAAATTCGAGTAACCCGTTTTGAAAAGGATTCAGTTTTTCTAACCGTTGGTGATAAGTTCTCTTTAGATAATGATGTAGATCCAACTAAAGGTAATGAGACGGAAGTTGGTCTGACTTATAAAAGTTTACCGCAAGATGTAAAACCGGGTAATCATCTGGTTTTAGATGATGGTCGGGTTGTTCTTAATGTAGATGAAGTTGTTGGCGAAAGAGTAAATTGTACGGTTATTGTTGGAGGAAAACTTTCTAATAATAAAGGGATTAATTTACTTGGTGGTGGCTTATCAGCCGCTGCGTTAACAGATAAAGATAAAAAAGACATTATTACAGCTGCTGAAATTCAATGTGATTACCTTGCATTATCTTTTCCTCGTTCTGCTGATGATGTCGAATACTGTCGTTCATTAGCGGTTAAAGCAGGATTAGACTGTAGCATCGTTTCTAAAGTAGAAAGGGCAGAAGCGGTTGCTGATGACTTTACGCTGGATGGAATTATTTTGGCTTCCGATGTTATCATGATTGCACGTGGTGATTTAGGGGTTGAAGTTGGCGATGCACAGTTGCCGATGTTGCAGAAAAAAATGATTAAGCGTGCTCGTCAATTAAATCGAGTGACGATTACTGCGACCCAGATGATGGAAACCATGATTGAAAACGCAATTCCTACTCGTGCAGAAGTTTTTGATGTTGCGAATGCCGTGATGGATGGTTCGGATGCGGTAATGTTGTCAGGTGAAACTGCGACAGGTCATTCTCCAAGTTTGGTTATCGAAACCATGGCAAATATCGCACGTGAAGCTGAAAAGTCTAGATCAACACGTGAATCAACACACCGTATTGATGAAATGTTTACAGAAATTGATGAGACGGTTGCGATGTCAGCAATGTATGCAGCAAACCATTTTAAGGTTAAATGTATTGTTTCGCTAACAGAGTCAGGAAATACGGCACTGCTTATGTCGAGAATCAGTTCAGGTATTCCGATTATTGCCATGACTACGCATATTGATACGCGCAGAAAGGTAACTTTATACCGAGGCGTTTATCCATCTTCTGTAGATTATGGAGAGCTATCAGAAATTCAAATTAAGGAACTCGTTGTGAGTAATATCAAAGAATTTGGTCTTGCTTCTTCTGGCGATTTAATTGTTTTGACGAAAGGTACAAATAGTGGTACTACAGGCGGAACGAACCAAATGGAAATTATAAAAGTTCCATAATAACTCGTTAAAAAAATTGTAAAATAACATAGATTTTAAAATTTAATTTAATAATAAATAAAGGAGTCACGCACAATGGCGATGATTACACTTCGTGAATTAATGGACTACGCTGCAGAGCATAACTTTGGTATGCCAGCGTTTAACGTAAACAACATGGAACAGGTTAAAGCAATCATGCGTGCAGCAGATGCTTGTGACTCTCCTGTAATTCTTCAAGGGTCTGCTGGTGCACGTAAGTATGCCGGTGAGCCAATGCTTCGTCACCTAATTGAAGGTGCAGTTGAAATGTACCCACATATCCCGGTTGTAATGCACCAGGATCACGGTTCAGATGTTGGTGTTTGTCTTCGTGCAATTCAATCTGGATTTACTTCAGTAATGATGGACGGTTCATTAGAAGCTGACATGAAAACACCTGCCTCTTACGACTATAACGCTGGAATTACAGCAGAAGTAGTAAAAATTGCACACGCTGGTGGTGTTTCTGTTGAAGGTGAACTAGGTTGCCTAGGTTCGCTAGAAACTGGAATGATGGGTGAAGAAGATGGTCACGGTTCTGATGAAAAATTAGATATGGATAGCTTGTTGACGGATCCAGAAGAAGCGGCACAATTTGTTAAAGATACGAATGTTGATGCACTAGCTGTAGCGGTTGGTACTTCTCACGGTGCTTACAAGTTTACTTCTAAGCCTGGTGCAGATGTTCTTAAGATTGACCAAATCCGTAAAATCCACGAACGTATTCCTGATACTCATATCGTAATGCACGGTTCTTCTTCTGTTCCAGAAGAGTGGTTACAAACAATCAATAACTACGGTGGAGACATGGGGCAAACTTTTGGTGTGCCAGTTGAAGCAATCGTTGAAGGTATCAAGTATGGTGTTCGTAAAGTAAACATTGATACAGATTTGCGTATGGCATCTACAGGTGCGATTCGTCAACACCTTGCGGAAAATACTTCTAACTTTGATCCACGCAAGTTCTTCAAAGCAGCTGAAGATGGTATGATGGAAATCTGTAAAGCACGTTTCGAAGCATTTGGTTGTGCTGGGCATGCTTCTAAAATCAAATCTTTAGGCATTGAAGAAATGCAAGCGCGTTATGCAAATGGTTCTTTGGATCAAACAGTTCGCTAGTCGAAAGGTTTATCTGAATCAATAAAAGCCCGAGCAAGTCTCGGGCTTTTTTGTTTAAAGGAGAAAGTATGTGTATTTTAATTGCTATTT
>CAYUHO010000109.1:0-5091 GCA_964444445.1 uncultured Piscirickettsiaceae bacterium
GATTAAACTTCGTTCCAAAATTAAAAAAGCCACAAAACTTATCTTTAATAGTTAGGTTTTGTGGCTTTTTTGTCTAAACCCAAATCCACACATAGAGAATTGGCATATAGCACCAACCCTTGCACGCTATGCATTTATAAAAAATACCCGCTTAACCTATGGGTGAAGCTAAGATTTTTTACAAACGCCTAGCGCACAAGGGTCAGCACTATATATCCAATCTCTATATGCGGATTCAGGCTAAAAAACATTTTTATTTTAATTGTCCAGAGTAAAATGTTCTCCTTTAATTTTTTTGATAAAAATCACCAAGGGGGGGTAGTTTTGCTAGTCGAATTTAGTATCTATTTACTCTCAGGTGCGGTCGTTGGTTTTTTTGCAGGTTTACTAGGAATTGGTGGCGGTTTAATCCTTGTTCCTCTTTTGACCTCTGTTTTTGCCTATTTTTTAGAGACGCCTTATTTAGTGCATATAGCGATTGGTACAAGTCTATCTACTATTGTCGTTACCTCCATTTCTTCTATGAAAGCTCATCATGGGTATCAGGCAGTTCGTTGGGATATTTTTAAGCGTTTTGTTTTTGGTATTTTTATTGGAGGGATGACTGGGGCGTGGATAGCGCAGTTTATGGATGCTTCAGTATTATCTAAAACATTTGCTGTTTTAGAATTAATTATTGCAATAAAATTATTAGTTGATTATCAACCTAATCCGAATAGGAGACTTCCAAATGTAGTCGGTTGTTTTATGGCAAGTGGTTTGATAGGAACTTTCTCTTCTATTCTTGGAACAGGGGGTGGAGCACTTAATACACCTTATCTAGTTTGGCATAATATTTCTATTAAACAGGCAATTGCAACTTCATCAGCATTGAGTTTACCTGTTTCAGTAGCAGGAATGTTGGGATTTATTTGGTCAGGATGGGGTTTAGATAACCTACCCAGCTATTCGACGGGTTATATATATTGGCCCGCTTTTTTGGGAATTGTTGTGACCAGTTATTTTATGGCACCAATTGGTGCAAAACTAACTCATAGGTTAGCAGTAAAAAGTATTAAGAGAGTTTTTGCTGGTGGCTTATTGATTTTGTTGGCAATGAAAATGTTTTTATTTTAGTCTGTTAATAAAACTTTAGTTTTATATCAATCTGATAGAGGGTAACTCTCCAAGTTATCCACAGCCTTTCATCTAAAGTTATCCACAGGTAAGCCTTTTAATTTAAGTTATTCACAGTTATAATCTTTGCTTCATTAAATTTCCTTTCAAGGTAGCAAATTTGACACACTCTTTATGGCCGCAAGTTCAAAGGCAATTGCAATCGTCATTAAATGATCAGCAATTTTTGACCTGGATTCAGCCTTTGTCAGCAGTTGAGGATCAAGGTGTGTTACGTTTAATTGCACCCTCTGGTTTTGTTTTGGACTGGGTGCAAAAAAAACTATTAGTACAGATTGAAGAGGCAGTCGCTTTTGTTTCACCCGTTGATACCCCTAAGGTTGCGTTAGAAGCCGGAGAGTATGCGATTGATAGCCTTAATGAACCTGAAGATACCTCTGTTCCTCAGCCTTTGAGAGTTAAAGAAAGCATCCAAAAGAATAATATTTTTGCCAATGCTATTGAAACAACCGGTTTTGGATCAAGTAAATCTGCTAATACTTCTAGTAAAACAGATAAAAAAACCATTCAACATAATTTAAATACAGGTTTCACATTTGATTCATTTGTTGAAGGTAAAGCGAATCAACTTGCTGCCGCTGCTGCACGTCAGGTCGCTGATAGCCCAGGTGGCAGTTATAATCCATTCTTTATTTATGGCGGGGTCGGCTTAGGTAAAACGCATTTAATGCACGCGATTGGGAATGAGTTATTAAAACAAAAGCCGGATGCGCGGATTGTTTACTTGCATTCTGAAAGGTTTGTAGCTGATATGGTCAATGCTCTTAGGCATAATAAAATTGATGCCTTTAAGCGTTTTTATCGTTCTTTAGATGCCTTGTTAATTGATGATATTCAATTTTTTGCGAATAAAGAGCAGTCACAAGAAGAGTTTTTTCATACCTTTAATACGTTGCTGGAAGGAAATAAGCAGGTTATTTTAACCAGTGATCGCTTTCCTAAAGAAGTTGAGGGGCTGGAAGATCGTTTAAAATCTCGTTTTGGTTGGGGGTTAGCGATTGCGGTTGAACCACCTGAGTTTGAGATGAGAGTGGCAATTTTGATGAAAAAAGCATCAGAATTTAATATTATCTTGCCAGATGAAGTTGCTTTTTTTATTGCCAAACATTTACGTGGAAATGTTCGAGAGCTAGAAGGTTCTCTGAAAAGAGTGGGTGCATTTGCTCAGTTTACACAACAGATGGTGAGTATTGAAATCGCTAAAGAAGCCTTAAAGGATTTATTAGCATTGCAGCAAAAGATGGTTACGTTGGAAAATATCCAAAAAACAGTCGCTAACTTTTATAAAATTCGGATTGCTGACATACTCTCAAAAAAACGGACTCGTAATATCGCTAGACCTAGACAAATAGCGATGGCAATTTCAAAAGAATTAACCACGCATAGTTTGCCAGAAATAGGTGATGCATTTGGTGGTAGAGATCATACAACGGTATTGCATGCCGTTCGTAAGGTTGCAGAATTACGCGAAGAAGATTATCGAATTGATGAAGACTATACCAGTCTAATCAGAATTATTACTACCTAGAAGCCTGCCTTCTAGTGCTTAAAATTAAGGCAAATAAAGATGAAAATTAGTTTATCACGTGAAAATTTATTAGCTGCATTGCAGACAGTTGGGGGCGTGGTCGAAAAACGCCAGTCTATGCCTATTTTAGGTAATATTTTGTTTCAAGTTAGCCAGAATACTTTAACGCTAACCGCTTCGGATTTGGAGATTGAAACGAGAGCTTCAACGGAGTTAGAAACGAGTGATGGTGATTTTTCAGTGACTTTGCCTGCTGTTAAGTTGATTAGTATTATTCGTGCAATTCCTGATGGTTTAACAATTTTATTAAATTTTGAAGAAATGCGCTGTGATTTATCGGCAGGAAGATCAAAATTTAAGTTATCAACGTTACCTGCTAACGACTTCCCAATTATTGATTTAACTCAAACGGACTTATCTTTTTCGATTCAACAAAATCAGCTAAAACAAATTATTCACAACACGGCTTTTGCAATGGCATTGCAAGATGTACGTTTTTACTTGAATGGCATGTTGTTTGATATTAATCATCAAACGTTGCGAGTTGTTTCAACAGATGGACATAGGTTGTCAATTTGTACAACACAGTTGGCAACGGATGGCCTACCTGCTACCCAAGCAATATTGCCGAGAAAAGGGGTACTGGAACTGCAAAAATTATTAGGGGATGATGATAGTCTATTGTCATTTTCAATTGCTAAAAACTATCTAACCGTTCATTTAGAAGACACCATCTTTACTTGTAAGTTAGTTGATGGTCGTTTCCCTGATTTTAAAAGGGTTATTCCTGATAATAACGACCAGTTAGTTCAAGTGGATAAAGATTTGTTTAAAAGCCTACTTCAAAGGTCTGCGATTCTTTCTAATGATAAATTTAATGGCATTCGTTTAGTGCTATCGAATAATTTATTAACCGTACATGCTAAGAACTCGGATCAAGATGAGTCACATGAAGATATGGTAATTGATTATCAAGGGACGTCAATGGAAGTTGGTTTCAATGTGCATTATATAATTGAAGTTTTAAATTCAATGACTGAGCAAGCGGTTACCTTGTTAATGAAGGATGCAAATAGTAGTTGTTTAATCAATACTGTAGATGATAATTGTGCCTGTCAGCATGTTATTATGCCGATGCGTTTGTAGATGAAGTTTGGCTAAACTAAAAAAACTTCAGCTTGTTCAGTTTCGTAATTTTGAGCAGGCAACGCTAAATTTTTCAGACGGGTTGAACCTTATTATTGGTGACAATGCGGCGGGAAAAACTTCATTGATTGAGGCGATTTGGGTACTTTCTTCAGGGCGTTCTTTTCGCTCTTCAAAGCCTGCCCATTTAATTCATAGTCAACATTCTGATTTTACTCTGTTCTCAGAGGTAGGTCAGTCACATCAAACCTATAAAATGGGTTTAAATCGATCTGCTGAAAAATCCTATTGTAAAATTAATGGTAAAGTCGAGAAGTCTCAAGCACAGATGGCAATGCATTTGCCGGTACAATTACTCACGCCTGAAAGTCATCGGATTTTGGAAGAAGGTCCAAAAATACGGCGTCAATTTTTGGATTGGGGCTGTTTTTATTATGCCCCTGAGTTTATCAAGTTATGGCAAACCTATCAACGAACCTTAAAGCAGCGCAATCAAGCTTTAAAGCAAAAGTTACCACAGCAACAGACGCAGTTGTGGGATGGTCAGCTAGTTGAGGTTGCAGAAAAAATAGACTTGATTCGTCGTAACTATGTTGAAAAATTAAGTCCGTTTGTCAGCCAGTTTTGTCAAGCATTGATGCCAGAAGTGACTGAAACCTTGCAAATAAGTTATCGTTCAGGCTGGCCAAAATCGGTGGAAAGTTTGCAGGTAATTTTGAGCAGTAATTACTTAAAAGATGCCAAAATTGGGCATACTCAGTATGGTTGCCACCGAGCAGATCTTCGCTTTAAATTTGCAGGCACGGAAGCCATGTTAAAGTTGTCTCGCGGTCAGCAAAAGCTGTTTGTTTGTGCGTTATTGCTGGCTCAAGCTAGCTTGTTTGAATTAACCCTAGGTGAACAAGTCATTATGTTGATTGATGATTTACCCGCTGAATTAGATGAAAAACACCGCTTAACTTTGTTAAAGTTACTCGACTTATTAAAGGTTCAGCATGTTATTACCACCACGAGTGCCGATTTAATTCCATGTATCAGTTCAGACACGACTAAGATTACCATTGAAAAGGGACAGATTTTATGAGATATCTTTATTTGATTCTGATGTTTGTTGTTATATCAGGTTGTAATCAACAGTCGCTTAAGAAAGACTCTCAAAATCAGGAGTTCTTGATTACTTCTTATGATTTTCAGATTGTAGACCCATCTACTCAACAGCGGATTGATGTAAAAGCCTTAGC
>CAYUHO010000110.1:0-5090 GCA_964444445.1 uncultured Piscirickettsiaceae bacterium
AGATTGCTTTTTCTGCCTACTGTTAAAAAAACAGAACAAAAATCACCAGGGGGGGTAGAACCTAGTTATTCAGTGTATCCTTAAGATAATGTCCTGTATATGATTGTTTGTTATTGGCTACCTCTTCAGGCGTTCCTGTCGCAATGATTTTGCCACCACCTGAACCTCCTTCTGGGCCAAGGTCTACAATCCAGTCAGCAGTTTTAATAACATCCAGATTGTGTTCAATAATCACGATTGTATTTCCTTGATCCCTCAAATTTTTGATGACGCTGAGTAGTAACTCAATGTCATGGAAATGTAACCCTGTTGTTGGTTCATCTAAAATATAAAGTGTATTTCCTGTGTCACGTTTTGATAGCTCTTTAGCAAGTTTTACACGTTGTGCTTCACCACCAGATAAGGTTGTTGCGCTTTGTCCAAGCTTAATATAGCCTAAACCAACTTCCATCAGCATTTGCAATTTACGAGAAAGGACAGGAATTGCATCAAAGAAGACACGTGCATCTTCAATTGTCATGTCTAAGATTTGATGTATGTTTTTTCCTTTGTATTCTACTTGTAAGGTTTCGCGGTTATATCTTGCGCCTTTGCAACTATCGCATGCCACATAAACATCTGGTAAAAAATGCATTTCAACTTTAATCACACCATCACCCTGACAGGCTTCACAACGTCCACCTTTTACATTAAAACTGAATCTACCTAGTGTATATCCTCTAATTCTGGATTCAGGTGTGGCAGATAATAATTCACGAATTGAGGTAAACAACCCTGTGTAGGTAGCAGGGTTTGATCTAGGGGTTCGTCCAATTGGACTTTGGTTGATGTTAACCACCTTATCAAAGTGTTCTAAGCCAGTTATTTTTTTGTAAGGCGCAGGATTTAATTCAGCACGGTTTAAAGCAGTTGCTGTGAGTTTATACAGTGTTTCATTAATTAAGGTTGATTTTCCTGAACCTGATACACCTGTTATACAGGTCAACAATCCTGCGGGGATAGACAAGTCAACATTTTGTAAATTGTTACCTGAAGCTCCCAATATACTTAACCATTTATCCTCAGCTTTAAGTCGTTGTTTTGGAGTCTCAATTTCACGTTTTCCACTTAAGTATTGGCCTGTTAAGGAAGCAGGATTGTTCATGACCTGCTCAGGTGTTCCCTGGGCTGTAATTTGACCACCATGTATTCCTGCCCCTGGCCCTATGTCCAGAACAAAATCAGCAGAGCGAATGGCATCTTCATCGTGCTCGACAACAATGACAGTATTTCCCAAATCACGAAGGTGGTTTAAGGTTGATAATAGGCGGTCATTATCACGTTGGTGTAGTCCAATAGAGGGTTCATCTAGGACGTACATTACGCCTACCAGCCCAGCTCCAATTTGTGATGCCAAACGGATTCGTTGTGCTTCCCCACCTGATAGGGTATCAGCACTTCTATCCAGTGAAAGGTAATTCAAACCAACATTGACGAGAAAGCTTAAACGATCAAACACTTCCTTGATGATTTTACTGGCGACTTCTCCCTTAGCGCCGGGAAGTGCGAGCTCGTTAAAAACTCTGTGTAAAGAACCAACAGGAAGCTCGGTTAGGCTTGATAAGGTATAGTCGTTTATAAAAACATTACGTGCAGCGATGTTTAATCGCGTACCTTTACAGCCTGAACAAAGCTTAGAGATTCGGTATTTATCTAGTTCGTCTCTAACTGTTTTAGATTCCGATTCCATCAAGCGACGTTCCATATTTGGGATGACTCCTTCAAAACGTCTTTCTTTTGAGTAACGACCATGCGGCATCGGAAGTTTTTCTTTTCCAGACCCCCAAATAATTAGATCTTGTTGTGTTTTAGTGAGTGCTTCCCAAGGCGTTTCAATATCGAATTGATAAAAGTCTGTGACAGCCTTTAAAATATCGTAATAATATTTGTGGCGCCTGTCCCATCCACGAATAGCTCCGCCAGCGATACTCAGTTCAGGGTGAATTACAACCTTGTTAATGTCAAAAGTCTTTTTTACTCCAAGTCCATCGCAGGTAGGGCAAGCACCATGAGGGTTGTTAAATGAAAATATACGCGGCTCTAGCTCTGGTACAGAGTAACCACAACTTGGGCAGGAAAAACGTTCAGAAAAAAGTAGCTCAAAATCTGCGTCTTTATCCATCGGTATGACTTGTGCAATTCCTTCCGCTAGATGCAGAGCTGTTTCAAAGGATTCCGCTAAACGTTGTTTAATGTCTTTACGAATTTTAAACCGGTCAACCACGACTTCAATGTTGTGTTTAATATTCTTATCAAGTTCAATTGAGCCATCTAATTGCATCAATGTGCCATTGATTCTCGCTCTGACATAACCTTGAGCTTGTAATTCATCTAATAAGTTTTGATGGCTACCTTTTTTACCGCGTACTACGGGCGCAATTAACAAACACTTGCTTCCCTCTGGTAAAGCAAGTGTATGGTCAACCATTTGGCTAACCGTTTGCGCAACTAAGTCAGAGCCGTGGGTTGGGCAACGAGGCGTACCAGCGCGAGCATACAATAATCTTAAATAATCATAAATTTCAGTCACCGTACCAACTGTAGAGCGAGGGTTGTGAGAAGTGGATTTTTGCTCAATCGAAATTGCAGGCGATAAGCCTTCAATATGGTCGATGTCAGGCTTGTCCATCATCGATAAGAACTGACGTGCATAAGCCGAAAGCGACTCAACATAACGGCGTTGTCCTTCCGCATAAATTGTATCAAATGCTAATGAAGATTTTCCAGAACCTGATAGACCAGTAATAACAATTAATTTGTCTCTCGGTAGGATGACGTCAATATTTTTAAGGTTATGAGTTCTTGCTCCACGAACAATGATTTCTTCTAACATTTTGACCCTACTGAATAATTTTACTAGCCGAATATTATAACAACATTCGGTTATAATCTAGTTTCTAGTTTTAAATCTTAAAAAGAAATAAAGAATGATAACCGTTAAAGAATCTATGAATCCAACTGAAAAGCGAGCGACTATTTCGATTGCCGCTATTTTCTCAACTCGAATGCTTGGTCTATTTATGATTTTCCCTGTATTTGTCTTGTTTGCGCAAGAAGAGTTCGTGAATGTGACCGGAACCCAGATTGGAATTGCAATGGGAATATATGGTTTAACCCAAGCTGTTCTACAAATTCCATATGGTGTTTTGTCTGATAAATATGGCAGAAAGCCACTGATTATTGGTGGAATGCTTGTGTTTATGTTTGGCTCAATAATCTGCGCAATGGCAGACTCAATTGAAATGATGATCGTTGGTCGAGCGATACAAGGAATGGGCGCCGTAGCCGCGGTGTTAATGGCATCTGTGGCAGACTTGGTAGAGGAAAAATTTAGGCTTAGAGCAATGGCAGTGGTAGGAATTACAATTGGTTTATCCTTTACCGCTTCATTGGCATTGGGCCCATTGCTTAGTGCTTGGTATGGTGTTAGAGGGATTTTTTGGATTACAGGCGCAATTGCTTTACTTGGTGCACTATTAGTCATTTATGCTGTGCCAGAAATTAAAAACCAATCTTTTCAACGTGAAGCACAAACCGATAGTAGCCAGTTTGCAGAAGTGTTAAAAAATGCTGAGTTACTTCGTTTGGATATTGGCGTGTTTATCCTGCATGCTATGTTGACCGCAATGTTTATCGCAGTACCGTTGATGATGCGAGATGAAGCTGGTTTGGATACGCTCCAGCACTGGCATATTTATTTACCTGTGATGTTACTGTCATTTGTTTTGATGGTGCCATTTATTATCATGGCAGAATCAAAAGGTAAAATGAAGCAGATTTTTGTTGGAGCTGTTTTAACGGTTTCACTGATGCAGTTTGCTTTCATTTTGTTTCCAAGTGGTTACTGGTGGATTGCCTTAGTATTATTGATCTTTTTTACGGCATTTAATTTGTTGGAAGCGTCCTTGCCCTCGTTAGTTGTAAAAATATCGCCAGCAGATAAAAAGGGAACAGCCAGTGGGGTTTATTCAAGTGGTCAATTTATGGGAGCGGCTGTTGGTGGTTTAGTTGGCGGGATGAGTTATCAGCATTTTGGGATTGAAGGAGTCTTCTACTTTACTGGCTTAATAGGTTTAATTTGGTTTACTGTTGCAACCTCTATGAAAAATCCTTTACCACTTAGTATTGCGACGATAGCACTAGATAATACTTTTTCTGAACAAGAAGTTAGTCAGCTAACTGATAAATTATTAGCTGAGCAGGGTGTTCATGAGGTCGTCTTTAAAATAGAAGAAAATAGAGTGTTTTTTAAGATAGACCGACAACATATTAATGAGGTTGGTTTAGAAGAGTTTTTAAGAAAAAATCACCAAGGGGGGAGGTAATTAAGTTATTATTTATCCTTTCGGTAAAACCAGAACGACAAACTAGAACGATAAACCAGAAAAATGGAGTAAAGAATGGCTCGTGGTGTGAATAAAGTAATCTTAATAGGAACCCTAGGCAGAGATCCTGAAATGAAGTATGCAGCAAATGGTAATGCAATCGCAAACCTAAGTATTGCAACTTCTGAACAATGGAATGACAAATCGACAGGGCAGAAACAAGAAAAAACTGAATGGCATCGAGTGGTTATTTTTGGCAAATTAGCGGAAGTCGCAGGTCAATACTTAACCAAGGGATCTTTGGTTTATTTAGAGGGGAAATTACAAACCCGTAAGTGGCAAGATCAAAATACAGGTCAAGACCGTTATTCAACAGAAGTGGTTTTAAGCGGCTTTGACGGTGTCATGGAAATGCTAGGTGGTGGAAATCGTCAAGGCGGAAGTGATACTGCATTTGCACCACAACAGCAGGTACCAGCTCAGAACCCTGGAATGCAACAAAATCAGTATTCACAAACGTCGCAACAGCAAGCTCCACAGCAGAACCAGCCTCAGCACAATCCAATGCAAAATAAACCTTCACCAATGCAGCAGGCTCCGGCTTACTCTGAAAATGACTTTGGTGATGATGACGTTCCGTTCTAGATAAAAGAAATTAAAATAGACCTTTGCACAAGACTAATCACGACTAGAAATTGCTATATTTCAACCTCTTTCACCTAAAAA
>CAYUHO010000111.1:0-5086 GCA_964444445.1 uncultured Piscirickettsiaceae bacterium
ATGATTAATATTTTATTATGCGGTGGTTCAGGAACAAGACTATGGCCTTTGAGTCGTACCATGTTACCCAAGCAATTTGTTCGTTTGTTTGATGGACATTCATTGTTTCAGCAAACAATTCTTAGAAATCAGCCTCTCTGTCAAGAATCCCTGATTGTTTCAAATGCCGAACAGTTTTTTCTTGCCGTCGATCAGTTAGAACAGTTACAAGCCAGTTCAACCAAGTTTCTACTCGAACCTGTCGGTCGTAATACCGCCCCAGCAATTGCCCTAGCATGTTTAGCTTTAGATGAAGATGAACTTGTTCTAGTCAGCAGCTCCGATCACCTAATTAAAAATCAGCAAGCTTATGAAACAGCCGTTTTAGAAGCAAAACAGCTTGCGCAACAAAATCATTTAGTCACCTTCGGCATAAAACCTAGCTACCCAGAAACAGGCTATGGTTATATTGAAGCCAATAACAATGATGTGCTATCCTTTAAAGAAAAGCCTAGTGAAAAAGTCGCCACCAGCTATATTGAACAAGGCAATTACTACTGGAACTCGGGTATGTTTTGTTTTAAAGCGGGTGTGTTTTTACGTGAATTAGAAAAACATTCCCCTGAGATCTATCAAGCTTGTCAAAAAGCCATGCCGACTGAATACCAAAAAGAAATCAATATCGACCTAGCGGCAATGCAAAATATCCCTGAAGACAGTATTGATTATGCGGTGATGGAAAAGTCAGATAAAGTCAAAGTAGTCGCCTGTGATATGGGCTGGTCTGATTTAGGGAGTTATGATGCGCTTTATGACGAATTCAAAGATGACAAAAAAGAAAATGCCGTTATCGAACGGGCAAAAGTTGGAACGTCTGAACCAATTTGTATTAATTCAAAAAATAATTTAGTGGTTGCAGGGGATAGGCAAATTGCACTAATCGATGTCAATGATTTATTGGTGGTCGACACCAGTGATGCATTGCTGATTTCCAAAAAAGGCAGTTCACAAAAAGTAAAACAAGTGGTTGCAAAATTAAAAGACACTCACCCAGCCTTAACTGAAATTCATCGAATCGCTCATCGTCCTTGGGGAAGTTATGAAGTTCTGCAAGATAAAGAACAATACAAAGTTAAACGAATTGTCGTTAAACCAAATTCAAAATTATCATTGCAAAAACACTTTCACCGAAATGAACATTGGATCGTTGTTTCTGGAACGGCAACGGTGACAGTTGATGAAAATGTTTTTTTGGTACGCCCTAATGAATCAACCTATATTCAAATGGGGCAAGTTCACCGTTTAGAAAACGGCGGAAAAATTGACCTAGTGATGATTGAAGTTCAGGTAGGCGAATACACCGGTGAAGATGACATCATCAGAATAGAAGATATATACGGAAGATAATAATGAAAAAACTGCCCGCTTTTAAAGCCTACGATATTCGTGGAAAAGTACCAGAAGAACTAAACCAAGAAATGATTTACAAAATTGGGTTAGCCTATGTTGCTGAACTGAAAGCTAAAAAAGTCATCGTGGGTTACGATATACGCCTAGAAAGTGAAGATCTAGCAACGGCTTTAAAAAAGGGGCTTACCGAAGCCGGTGCAGAGGTCATTGATATCGGACTATGCGGGACAGAAGAAGTCTATTTTGCAACCTCACACTTCCAAGTTGACGGTGGTATTATGATTACAGCCAGTCACAATCCTAAAGGTTATAACGGACTAAAACTGGTTTCTAAAGGCTCAAAACCCATCTCAGGTGACTCTGGCTTAAAAGCGATTGAAAGACGAGTGTTAGAGAGTGATTTTCAAACTAAAAATCACCAGGGGGGGGTACGTCAAGAAAGATCCAAGCTTGCTTATATTGAACACCTACTAACCTATGTTGATCTTCCCAGTTTAAAACCGCTAAAAATTGTACTCAATGCAGGAAATGGTTCTGCAGCAGCCGTAATGAAACAGCTGACTGAAAAGCTACCTTTTCACTGTGTCTTTATCCATGATGAAATAGATGGTAACTTCCCAAACGGTGTCCCTAATCCACTGCTTCCAGAAAATAGACAAAGTACTGCTGATGCGGTGATTGAAAACAATGCGGATTTTGGGGTTGCTTGGGACGGTGATTTTGACCGATGTTTTTTATTTGATGGAGAAGGCAATTTTATAGAAGGTTATTACCTAGTCGGTTTATTAGCCGAAACCCTGCTCGCCAAAAACCCAAATGAAAAAATTATTCATGACCCTAGATTAACTTGGAACACGATTGAGCAGGTTCAACAGGCTGGCGGGATTCCAATCCAATCAAAAACAGGACATGCCTTCATAAAAGAAAGAATGCGCTTAGAAGATGCCATTTACGGTGGTGAAATGTCAGCGCATCATTACTTTAGAGATTTTTTCTATTGTGATTCAGGCATGATTCCTTGGCTGTTGATTGCAGAGTTGGTTTCTACAACAGGCAAACACTTATCAGAATTGGTTGAAGCAAGAGTAGAAGCCTACCCTTGTAGTGGAGAACTTAACTACCAAGTAGAAGATGTGCCAGCTATTTTGAGCAGGATTACAGAATTCTATCAAGATCAGCAACCAGAAGTAGATAAAACAGATGGAATCAGTATGGATTTTGGACAATGGCGAATGAATATTCGTTCCTCAAATACCGAACCTCTGTTACGACTTAATGTTGAAACGCGGCAGGATAAAGAGTTACTTTTGCAAAAAGTGAAAGAAATTGAAAGTTTGATTAAAGTTTAAAACTACTTGCGTCCTGTTGACAAATGGTGTAACATTTTGGACTTACTAGTATTTTAACTTTTACTTATAAAGCCTATGTCGATTCTGACAGCAGTTCAAACTATATTAATTTGTCAGCGATCAATTACGTAAAGAATTATTACATTATAATAAATAACACAACAATAAAGTACCAAACATTTTTCAGGAGAAAGAATAAATGAGCGAACATATTATCTCAACAAGTGATGCAAATTTTGAAACGGATGTTTTACAGTCTGATATGCCTGTATTAGTTGATTTTTGGGCAGAATGGTGTGGTCCTTGTAAAATGATTGCCCCAATTCTTGATGAGGTTGCAGCAGATTATGCTGGTAAAGTAAAAGTTGCTAAACTAAACATTGATGACAATCCGAGTACGCCACCAAAATATGGTGTAAGAGGTATCCCAACGTTAGTGTTATTTAAAAATGGCGAAGTAGATTCAACTCAAGTAGGCGCGTTATCAAAAACACAACTAACTGCCTTTTTAGACGATAATCTTTAAAAAAACAATTGCAGGTAGCTTCTTACCTGCAACAATTCTTATCTTCTTTCTAAAATCAAAACCCTTTATATACACTCAGTTAAAAGAATTATAAATAAACTATGAAATTACAAGACTTAAAAAAAATGTCAGCAGCATCTTTGCTCGACATAGCAAGTGAACAAGGGCTAGAAAACTTAGCTCGACTTAAAAAACAAGAAATTATTTTTGCTATTCTTAAGAAACACGCTAAAAAAGGTGAAGATATTTATGGCGAAGGTGTGCTTGAAATCCTACCAGATGGATTCGGTTTTTTAAGGTCTGGTGATGGTTCTTATTTGGCAGGTCCAGATGACTTATATATTTCACCAAATCAGATTAGACGCTTTGGCTTGAGAAAAGGGGATACGATCACAGGTAAAATTCGCCCACCTAAAGAAGGAGAACGTTATTTTGCACTATTAAAAGTTGAAAAAATAAACTCCGAAGACCCTGAAGTTGCCCGTAAAAAAATTGCTTTTGAAAACCTGACGCCTCTGCATCCAAATGAGCGTTTAACAATGGAATTAGGTAATGGTTCAACGGAAGATATTACCACTCGAATAATTGATATTGCTTCTCCTTTTGGTAAAGGTCAACGTGGACTGATTGTCGCACCACCAAAATCTGGAAAGACAGTGATTATGCAACAGATTGCGCAAGCAATAGCAGAAAATCATTCAGAATGTTACTTAATTGTTCTATTGATTGATGAGCGCCCTGAAGAAGTAACTGAGATGGAAAGGACGGTTAAAGGGGAGGTGATTGCTTCCACATTTGACGAACCTGCATCGAGACATGTACAGGTTGCTGAAATGGTGGTTGAAAAGGCAAAACGTTTGGTTGAACACAAAAAAGATGTTGTAATTCTGCTCGATTCTATTACTCGTTTGGCTCGTGCATACAATATGGTCGTCCCTTCTTCAGGTAAGATTTTGACGGGTGGTGTAGATGCAAATGCACTTCATCGACCAAAACGTTTTTTTGGGGCTGCTCGTAACATTGAAGAAGGTGGATCTTTAACTATTCTGGCAACAGCATTGGTTGAAACAGGTTCAAAAATGGATGAGGTTATTTTTGAAGAATTCAAAGGTACCGGTAATATGGAATTACATCTTTCTCGTTCAATTGCGCAAAAACGTATTTTCCCTGCTGTTAATATTGAAAAATCTGGAACACGTAAAGAAGAGTTGCTAACAAACCCAGATGAGTTGAAAAATACTTGGATTTTACGTCGCTTCTTACAAGGATTAAATAATGAAGTGGATGCGGTTGATACTTTAATTAATCAAATGAAAGTAAGTAAGACAAATGCGGATTTATTTACGGCAATGAAACGATAAAAAAGTTGCATTTTATAGAATAATCTCTATAATGCCCGTTTCGATTTTAAATAAACATAGATTTTATTAAGTAAGCGCTTAAAGATCTAATTAACTGGATAGTCATTATGAAAGAAGGCATTCACCCAGAGTATAACGAAGTTGTTTTCCAAGACATTTCAACTGGAGATACTTTTGTTACAAGCTCTACTATTACTAAAACTTCTGGTGAGACCATTACTTTAGATGGTAAAGAATATCCATTGGTTCGTGTTGAAGTTTCAAGTTCTTCGCACCCTTTTTACACAGGTAAGCAAACGCTTGTTGATACTGAAGGGCGTGTTGAGAAGTTCAAACAAAAATATGCTATGCGCCGCTAGTCAATAGCCAGCAAAGCAATAAAAAGCCATTTGATGTAAATCAAGTGGCTTTTTTTTTGCTTAAAAACCGCTATAATCAATTGTTTATTGTTTATTGTTTAT
>CAYUHO010000112.1:0-5067 GCA_964444445.1 uncultured Piscirickettsiaceae bacterium
TTTAACCAGTTCTTTTAAAAAGATTTCAGATTCAGCAGGATGACTAGTATCTTCAATTAGATCAGATCCTCCTAAAAAATTATTTGTCGAAGTTGTCTCTGGTATGGAGCCTGCATTTGGTATTAATTCAATTAAGTGCGCAACAGAAATCATCGGATGAGAAAAAGAGGCTTTTTCAGCAGCAAAAACATTCAAGCTTTTTACTCTTTTAATCAAAGAAAGAATAATGGCTCTAAAAAGGGGCGACATTTCAGCCATCATATTATCAATATGTACCTTATCAATAATATATATTTGTGACTGTACATCACAAATAGCCGTTGCAACCCTTGGTACATCGGCAATCACTGCCATCTCACCAAAACAGGCTCCATTTTTTAAAACACCTAAGGTAACGGATTTATCATCATGTTGAGCAATGATTTTGACTAAACCTTTTTTAATAATATAGGTTTTATCCCCTACTTCACCTTCTTTAAAAATAACCTCTCCAGGCTTAAACGTTTTTAGCTTTGGTGCAGACAGTTCAGACATAATAGTTACAAATTATAATTTTAATGCTTAATTAAAGCAGGAAACCACTATTTTCTCAATAAAATTGCTATGATTATCAACAAATAATTTAACAAGTTGAATTTTTCATGAATAGAGTTTTTCGTTTAACCATTTCTTGTCCAGACCAAGTTGGGATTGTTGCTAAGGTATCCACCTTTATTGCACACCTTGGTGGATCCATTGTTGAAGCAAACCATCATACCGAAGTTGATGAAAAATGGTTTTTTATGCGCCACGAAATTTTAGCCAGCTCACTCAACAATGACCTAGAAAGTTTTAAAGAAAAATTTAGTTCGCTCGCCCAAAAATTTAACATGCAATGGCAAATTAATGACTCTGACAAACCCAAAAAAATCGCCCTATTTGCCAGTAAAGAATCTCATTGTTTAGCAGATTTACTTTACCGTTGGCATGAAAAAGATCTGCCAGGTGAAATTGCCTGCGTGATCGCCAACCACGATGATTTACGCTCCATGGTTGAATGGTATAAAGTACCTTTTCATCACGTACCCGTACCCAAAAATAATAAGGAAAAGGCATTTGCTGAATCTGAAAAAATAGCCTCAAATTATAATGTAGATGTGGTGGTACTTGCACGTTATATGCAAATCCTACCACCCAATATTTGCCGAGAGTATGCAGGAAGAGTCATCAATATCCACCACAGCTTTCTACCCTCATTTGTGGGGGCAAAACCTTATCACCAGGCACATACAAGAGGTGTAAAACTCATTGGTGCAACCTGTCACTATGTGACAGAAGAACTCGATGCAGGACCCATCATTGAGCAAGAAGTGATTCGAGTCAATCACGCCAAAAACATTGAAGACTTAAAACGATTAGGCAGAGATGTCGAAAAGATTACCCTATCTCGCGGACTAAGATTCCACTTAGAAGATAGAGTACTAATCCACGGCAATAAAACCGTGGTGTTTGATAACTAAATGACAAATCAGTTCAATTTATATCCGAAAACCTATCTGAAAATTTAGGTTATACAAAAAACAGTTTATAGCTGATTGCCATTGTAAAAGCGAGGTTAAAACCTACCATCCATTTAATCAAGACCATTTCTTTGTCTGGTTTATTAAAACGAGATTCATAATTTGCAATTGCCTCTGATGCACTTTTGGCCTTGTCTTCAGGAGCTCCTGCTGATATAAACGCCTCATAGACTTCTGATATCATCATACTCGTAACTTACCCCCCATATATTAATTAGTTTGTAAGTATAACATTTTTATTGATAAATCACACTTGGCAACCAAGTTGCCAGCTCTGGGAAAAATGCCAATATCATTAATACAAATAGTTGTATTCCAATAAAAGGTACGACACCTTTATATAAATCTGTGGTTTTTATGGTTGGGGCAACACCTTTTAAATAAAATAATGCAAAACCAAATGGCGGGGTTAAAAATGCGGTTTGTAAATTGATTGCGATCATAATCCCCAACCAAATAGGGTCAACGCCCATCATCAATAAAATAGGTGCAACAACAGGCACGATCACATAGGTTATTTCAATAAAGTCTAGGAAGAACCCTAACACAAACATGAAAACCATCACAACCAACACCGCTGTAAATACCCCCCCTGGTAAATCTGTTAACAAACCATGAATTAAATCATCCCCCCCTAACCCTCGAAAGGTAAGCGAGAAAAAGATTGCGCCAATAAAGATTAAAAAAATCATACTGGTCACTTTTAAGCTATTTTGCATCACATCTTGTAACACTTTTAGGCTTAAACGACCTTTAAAAAACGCCAATAACAAAGCACCGATTGCACCTAAAGATGCGGCTTCTGTTGGGGTAGCAAATCCAGCTAAAATAGAACCTAAAACCAAAAATATTAATCCGAGCGGCGGCAATAAACTAAAGATAATCTTAACCAAATTAGCCTGCCAAGCACCCCCCCCTGGTGATTTTTGGCTGAAATTTGCACTAAAAGCCGCAGGTGCTGTTTCAGGCTTGATAACTGCCATCGTATATACATACAACATATACAACACCACTAATAACATGGCAGGAAACAAAGCGCCGATGAATAAATCACCTACAGCCAATGTTTCAGGTGAAAAAATGCCTTGATTAAGTTGTGCTTGCTGATAGGCGGAGGAGAGTACGTCCCCCAATAAAATCAGCACAATTGAAGGTGGAATAATTTGCCCTAAAGTTCCAGAAGCACAGATAGTTCCACTGGCTAATTTGGGGCAATAGCCTTGCTTTAACATGGTTGGCAAAGCGATTAAACCCATGGTTACAACGGTAGCACCGACGATTCCAGTGCTGGCTGCAAGTAATGCACCTACCAGAATGACAGAAATCCCTAAGCCTCCACGAAAACCCTGCATAAGCTCATCCATCGTTTCCAAAAGCTGTTCAGCAACTTTTGACTGTTCTAACATAATCCCCATAAAAACAAATAAGGGAACGGCCATCAGGGTAGAATTATTCATTAAACCAAAAATACGGCTAGGGACATTTTGTAGAAACGTCATATCAAATACGCCAAAGACACTGGCGATAAGGGCAAATAGTAGCGAAGCTCCTGCTAAGGTTAAAGCAACAGGAAAACCGATCATTAAAAAGAGGAAAACAAGCGCAAATAAGACTAGGGATAGATATTCAATCAAGCTTTTTCTCCCATCTTCAAGGCAGAATCAACCAACGCCGAAAGCGACTGCAAGCCTAACAAAAATGTCATTATCAAAATAACGGACTTCAACAAATACACATAAGCCAAACCACCCGCTTCGGCAGATGATTCTTTAATTTGCCAGCTTAACGCCACATAATCCCAACTGACCCAAGCAATAAACCCAATCATAGGTAATGCAAAAAAGAGCATACCAAAAAAATCTACTCTCGCCTTATTAAGCTTAGGCATCTGGCTATAAAATACATCAACTCGAACATGTTCGCCTTGTTGTAAGGTATAGGCAAAACCGAGCATAAAGACAATGGCATGATTGTACAAAGCCACTTCTTGCATCGCGATTGAGCCAGAATCAAACCCATATCTTAAAACAACAATTGCAGCCGAAATAAGAACCAAAGATAACAATCCCCAAGCAAGCGTTCGCCCGAAAATTTGTTGGAAATGGTTTTGTTTTTTAACAAATTGCGATAAAAAAACTCGAACCATTTTATTGAACTTTTAGATAAGAAAACCCATCAGATTGTAACATCGCAATCTTACCAACTCCTGAGACAGGAAAGGTAATTCCTTTATAGACTTTTGCTTGCGATAGGCTTATTTCTGAACGTGTTTTATCACAGAGTTCAACTTTCACGCCACGAATATTCATTAAGGTTTCCAGACGTCCTTTTAATTCTGCTCGCCTAGCCATTAACTTTTTATCTGCCTGATAAGGCGTTCCTGTCAAGGCATCATCGGTGGCAAAGCGTAAACCATAACCGACAAACACCAAATGAATTTCCGCTTCCATTAATTCATTTTCGTAAAAATTAAGAATATTATTAATTGAAGTCAAGGTCGCAGAATAGCGAGTAGGATCTTTAAAGTCAACATGATAAACCACTTTTGCACCATCATCTGCGGCGTAAGTCGGTGAGATAAGTAAAAAGAATATAGTCATCATAACTATTAGTGTTCGCTCATAAATCTTCATAATATAATTCTCCTAAAAAAATACTTTGGCAAGCCTATTGCTAACAAAAATTAATCATTAAATTATATTACAGGTCACCATTATGGTATCACTTAATTTTAAACAACCCAGTATTCTTAGAAATATGCTGATTTCTTTTTTAGCGTTTGGATTAGCGATGGGCTTAATCTTCCCAGTGTTTGCCAATTTATTTGTAAACTGGAAAGAAGGCATGCTGATTTGGTTTGTCATTTCTTGCATTATGGCAGGTGTGATTATTGGTATCGTCAATTACTGGCTACTCAATTTAATGTTACTACAAAAACTAAAAAAAATTGGTGATGTCGCCGATGCTATTAGTAAAAATGACGTCAGTCTCAACTGCGGTTTAGTGAGTGATGATTTCATAGGATTAATGGCAGAAAGCTTCAACAGAATGGCAGATAACCTACGCAAAATGGTTGGACAAATCTCTGATGTTTCAAAACAACTCAATTTATCTTCTTCAGAACTCCATACCGTCACTGGCGAAACAGAAACGGGTATTACGAAGCAGAAAGAAGAAGTTGCTCAGGTCACCAAATCGATTCAAAACATGACCAATACGGCTGCTAACATGTCAGATAATACCCAGTCTGCATTTAATGCGGCAAAAAATGCCGAAGAAGCAACTCAACAAGGGCTGGTTATTGTCAATAAAGCCGTTGATTCAATTCATACACTTGCAAATGAAATCGAAAATAATGCAACGGTTATCCATCAATTAGAAGAAGATAGCAACACGATTGGCAGTATTTTAGATGTGATTAAAGACATCGCCGAACAAACAAATTTGCTAGCCCTCAATGCTGCAATTGAAGCCGCACGAGCTGGAGAACATGGTAGAGGGTTTGCAG
>CAYUHO010000113.1:0-5035 GCA_964444445.1 uncultured Piscirickettsiaceae bacterium
CAGTCCGCCGATGGGAATACCCAGTAAAAACCACAGTTTAGAATTGTTAATTTTTGCATATTCACCGACTCGAAAGTATTCAACTCTTGAGGTTAGCATTCCGCATAGGTTTCCATAGCCAGTTGAACAACCCGCAGGTTTTCCCATTAACCAAAAGTGTGTAACAACAAATGATCCGAGCACAATGCCAGCAACCCACGCTTCCCAAACAAGTATTTCCAAGCTAATTTCCTTCTCTTAAAGTTCCTTACACTTCAATTTTAAAACTTTCAATCAGCTATCGCAAAGAGAAATATTCAAGAGGGTTATTAACTAAGTTTATGGCAGGATACACTGAATAAAGAGGAGAGCTAGATTGTCACTCCAAATTTTCTACAGGAAACTTGAGTAGATTTTAAGTTGCAAAATCTTCAGGATCGTAGCCTAGGTTCGGTGCTAGCCAGGCTTCTGTTTTTTCAATGCTCCAGTTTTTTCGCTCGGCATAATCTTCGACTTGATCCCTGCCAATTGAGCCCACGCCAAAGTATTTTGCTTCTGGGTGTGAGAAGTAAGTCCCTGAAACTGCCGCTGTCGGTGTCATGGCAAAGCTCTCGGTAATCTGTAGATCAATTCTTTCGGATGGCTGCAGTAATTCCCAAATGGTTGCTTTTTCAGTATGGTCTGGGCAGGCAGGGTAGCCAGCAGCAGGACGAATACCTTGATACCGTTCCTTGATTAAATCTTCGTTCGTTAGATTTTCATTATTTGCATAACCCCAGTCATCTTTACGGATAATTTCGTGCAACACTTCGGCAAATGCTTCTGCTAGTCTATCTGCGAGTGCTTTAACCATGATTGAGTCATAGTCGTTATATTCGCCTTCAAATTTTGCAATGTGTTCATCAATACCAATGCCAGCAGTGACGGCAAATAGCCCAATGTAGTCAGGTACTTTGCTTTCAACTGGTGCAATAAAATCGCTTAGACATCGATTCTTTTGCCCTGGTTTTTTTTCTGCTTGCTGGCGTAAATGATGTAATCTAGTGAGTTCAGTGCTTCTGCTTTCATCTGTGTACAGGATGATGTCGTCACCTTCAGCATTAGCTGGATAAAAACCGTAAACAGCCTTGGCAGTTAGCCATTTTTCCTTGATGATTTTATCG
This sequence comes from uncultured Piscirickettsiaceae bacterium, assembly GCA_964444445.1. Lineage (GTDB taxonomy): Bacteria > Pseudomonadota > Gammaproteobacteria > Thiomicrospirales > Thiomicrospiraceae > Hydrogenovibrio. The sequence goes on from CAYUHO010000113.1 coordinate 1,143, forward strand.
AGCATTTTATTGGCATCGGCAAATAACTTGGTCGCTTCTTCGCCAACCAATTTGTCGTTTAGTATTCTTGGGTAGCCACCATGTAGCTCCCAAGCTTGGAAAAATGGTGACCAGTCAATTCGCTCTAGTAACCTTTTAAGTGGAAAGTCTTCTAATACTTTAGTGCCAGTAAATTTAGGTTTGCTTGGTTGTGTCTTCTGCCAATCTGCTAATTCAAAAATAGCGTTTTCTCTTGCTTTAGCAATTGACGTTCTCTTTTTCAGTTTTGCTCTGGCCTTTCGTTCCTCCCTGACTTGTGCATAATCTTTTCGCACTTTCGTCGCAAAGTCGGCTTTAAGGTCAATGGAAATTAAACTTTGTGCCACACCAACAGCACGTGAAGCATCTTTGACATACACAACAGGATGTTGGTATTTTGGTTCAATTTTAACCGCAGTATGCGCTTTTGAGGTGGTTGCCCCGCCAATTAGAATAGGTAGGTCTAGGTCTCTTTCTTGCATTAGTTTGGCAACATTGACCATTTCTTCAAGCGAGGGGGTAATAAGTCCCGATAATCCAATGACATTGGCACCTTGTTCAATGGCAGTGTCAATAATTTTTTCGGCAGGCACCATAACTCCAAGGTCAATGACTTCAAAGTTATTACATTGCAGTACGATGCCAACGATGTTTTTTCCAATATCATGAACGTCACCTTTTACGGTCGCCATGACAATTTTTCCTTGTACTTGTCCTGCCTGTTTTTCTGCTTCTAAGAAGGGGTCAAGATAGGCAACCGCACGTTTCATCACTCGAGCGGACTTAACCACTTGTGGTAAGAACATCTTTCCTGAGCCAAATAGGTCACCAACGACATTCATTCCGTCCATTAGTGGGCCTTCAATTACATTAATTGGTGCACCGAGTTTTTGCCTAGCCTCTTCTGTATCCTCTTCAATGAAGTCAGTAATCCCTTTAACTAATGAGTGCTCTAGTCGTTTTTCAACTGTATTTTCACGCCAGCTTAAATCGGCTTCTTTGCTTGCAACCGTGCCATCACCAAGGAATTCAGCGGCAACTTCTAAAAGGCGTTCTCCCGCATCGGCATCCTTATTTAAAATAACATCTTCAACGGCAAGACGAAGTTTTTCGGGTAGGTCATCGTATATTGCCATTTGACCTGCGTTAACAATCCCCATGTCCATGCCTTCTTTAATCGCATAGTACAAAAATACCGAGTGGATTGCTTCACGAACGGGATTGTTACCACGGAAAGAGAAAGACACATTGGAAACGCCGCCCGATATTTTTGCATGCGGTAGGTTAGTTTTAATCCAAGTGACAGCCTGAATAAAATCTAGTCCGTAATTGTTGTGTTCTTCAATGCCTGTGGCAACCGCAAAAATATTGGGATCAAATATAATGTCCTGCGGTAGGAAATTTACTTTTTGGGTTAAAACCTCATAAGAGCGTTTGCAGATTTCAATTTTTCGTGCCAGTGTATCGGCTTGTCCGTCTTCATCAAATGCCATGACGATGGCTGCCGCACCATATTTTTTAATAAGTTTGGCGTGATGAATAAAGTCCTCTTCACCTTCTTTAAGCGAGATGGAGTTAACTACCCCTTTTCCTTGAATGCACTGTAGCCCCGCCTCAATCACTTCCCATTTAGAGGAGTCAACCATAATCGGCACACGAGAGGCTTCTGGCTCTGAGGCAAGTAGGTTTAAAAAATGTACCATGCATTTTTTAGCATCTAGCATTCCCTCATCCATGTTGACATCAATGATTTGCGCCCCGTCATTGACTTGTTTGACGGCAATCTCAACCGCTTCTTCAAAGTTATCTTCGATGATTAAGCGTTTAAATTTGGCTGAGCCTGTGACATTGTTTCGCTCACCCACATTCACAAATAACGACGTTTCATCAATGTTAAGTGGTTCTAAACCAGATAAACGACAAGCAGGTTTAATGCTAGGCAGTTGGCGAGCAGGATATTCTTGAGCCGCTTCTCCCATTGCTTGTACATGCTCAGGAGTGGTTCCACAACAACCGCCGATAATATTTAACCAACCATTTTTTGCCCAGTGTTCGATTTCGTTTGCCATTTGCTCGGGTGTTTCATCATATTCTCCAAACTCGTTTGGTAGACCTGCATTTGGATGAATGGAGACATAACTTTCACAAACCCGGCTTAACTCTTCTACATAAGGGCGTAATTCTTCAGGACCTAGTGCGCAGTTTAGCCCAACGGTTAAAGGTTCTGCGTGAGCGACGGCATTATAAAATGCTTCGGTGGTTTGTCCAGATAAAGTACGTCCAGAGGCATCTGTAATGGTGCCAGAAATTTGAATTGGTACTTCAAATCCCACCTCATCTTCAATTTCCTTAACCGCAAAAATAGCTGCTTTTGCGTTAAGTGTGTCAAAAACCGTTTCAATTAAGATGGTATCAGCGCCACCATCAAGCAAAGCACGAGTCGCCTGTTTGTAAGTGTCAACTAATTCATCAAAAGAAGTGTTGCGAAAAGCAGGGTCGTTTACATCAGGTGAAATAGACGCAGTGCGATTTGTTGGTCCTAAAACCCCCGTGACAAAACGTAGCTTTCCATCTTCTTTTTCTGCAATATCACAGGCTTCACGTGCAATCTTGGCGGATTGCAAATTGATTTCAGTGACATAGTCTTCCATGTCATAATCTGCTTGCGCAATCACGGTGGCATTAAATGAGTTGGTTTCTAAAATATCTGTTCCTTGCCTTAAAAATGCAAGGTGAATATCGCGGATAATATGTGGTTGGGTAATCACTAAGATGTCATTGTTACCCTTAATATCCATGTGATAATCAGCAAAACGATCGCCACGAAAATCTTCTTCGCTCAGGTTTTTGTCCTGAATCATCGTGCCCATTGCACCATCCAAAACAACCACGCGCTGTGATAATAGGGCTTTTAATTGAGAAATGCGTTCAAAACGATTTTGTATGTTCATAAGATTTATAGATATATATAGTAAAACGAAAGGGGTATTGTACTATCCCCCCCCTGGTGATTTTTTGTTTTTGAATTGATTTTTAACCCGAATTCCTATCTGAGAATTAGGGTTTAAGGGAAGTTAAGCCCTAATTTCTTGTGAAATGGTAAAAAGTCTTTGTCCGAGCATAAAAGTTCTATCTCATTTTCAATACAATAGGTTGCAATGATTACATCAATTGTTTTACGGATTGTAATACCTTGCTTGCGTAATTTACGGTAATTTTCGGCACTTTTTATAGCAAGTGTTTGATTTGAGAGTTGATGGGTAGGCAGAAAAGAAAGAAGTTCTTTGGCAGTAGTGTAGTCTTTGTCAGACCTAAACCCCTGTAAAACTTCAGTCAAAATTAAGTCACCAATAATGACAGGCTGAATGCCTAAAATACTATCTAAAAATAATACCTGCTTATTTTCTACGCCATTGAAATAATCAACCCAAACACTGGAATCCACCATTAGCATTAGTTAGTTCTCATGTCTTCAAGGTCACCTTGCCATTTTAGTTTCCCTTTAAAGGCTTTTATTTTTTCTTGTTTTTTTAAATTAACAAGCATTTTTAGACCAAGTTCTACCACCTCTTTTTTGGTTTTAACACCAGAAATTGAAAGGGCATCTGACATTAAATTGTCATCAATGACTATGTTTGTTCTCATAATAACCTCTAGGTCAATGTGTAATATTTTATTGTATCATGTGTATGGCAATAAAATTGTTTGTTTTTCTCTTTAAGCAAGCAAATTATTTCATTGGTGTTCCAAAGTTGTCAGCGGGGTTTACTTTTAGTGTTTTTATCCCTTTCCGATAGTTGTTTCTTAGATGACACTGTTTTGTTTAAGATTTATTACCAAATAATATAAGAAATCATTGTATTCTACTTGTTAAG
>CAYUHO010000114.1:0-5019 GCA_964444445.1 uncultured Piscirickettsiaceae bacterium
CGCACATTTTTTCTCAGTAAAATTCTAATCGCGGTTATTAAGTGTTTCCTTAATTTTGGTTAATTAATTGATTAATCAAAGGTGTTAAGCGTTTTAAAATTAAATGCTGTGCAGCTTCGTTTGGGTGCAGTGCATCTTGTTGCATCATATCAGGTTCTAGTGCAATCGTTTCTAAGAAGAAGGGATCGAAGAGTAGTTGGTTTTCTGTGGCAATGTTTTGGTAGATTCGTTGCAGATAATTGTCATAGGCTTTTCCGTAATTTGTGGGAAGCCTGATGCCAAGTAATAGCACGCTTGCACCTATCTCTTGGCTTTGGGTGACAATTTGTTGTAGATTTCGCTTAGTTGTTTTTAGGTTTTGTCCCCTTAGCGCATCGTTTGCACCGAGTTCTATAATCACCCATTTTGGTTGGTGTTGTTTTAGCAATGCCGGCAATCTGTTTTTCCCTCCAGATGTTGTTTCGCCACTAATACTCGCATTGATGACGTTAATGTTGGGACTTGAAAACGTTTTTTGCATCAGGGCAACCCAGCCGTTTTCCACTGGCATATTGTAGGCAGCACTTAAGCTGTCACCCAGCACTAATAAGTTTTCCGTTTGGGCTTTAATTCCACTAGAATAGGTTGCGATATAGATTAATAAGAATAATAAAATATGGAAACCCAAGTTAAACCGAATCAACCGTCTCAGGCGCAAAAAAGTGTTTTGAATTTGAAAAATGTGCATTACCGTGTACCAACTGAGGAAAAAGAACTCTCTATTCTAAATGGATGTGAGCTGTCTGTCTATCAAGGAGAACGCTTAGCGATTATTGGTCGCTCTGGTTCGGGTAAGTCAACCCTGCTTGCGTTGATGGCTGGCTTGGAGTTGGCAACTGAGGGCGAGATTGCTTTGTTTGAACAGTCGTTGTCTGAATTGAGTGATGACCAGAGAGCAAAATTGCGTGCAGAACAGGTTGGGTTTATCTTCCAAGATTTTCAGTTGATGCCGACCATGAGTGCGTTAGAAAATGTGTTAATGCCATTAGAGTTGTTTCAGGTAAGTGATGCGAAAAAATTGGCGACTCAAGCATTGGAGAAGGTCGGTTTAACGAATCGGTTACAACATTTACCTTCGCAGTTATCAGGTGGGGAACAGCAACGGGTGGCAATTGCACGTGCATTTGTGACCAAGCCTAAAATCTTGTTTGCGGATGAGCCAACGGGCAATTTGGATGAAACCACTGCAAACCAAGTTCAACAATTATTGTTTGAGTTGAATGAGGAGGTCGGCACAACTTTAATTATTGTGACTCATGACTTAGAGTTTGCAGAAAAATGTCAAAGAAAGGTTCAATTACAGCAGGGTAGGTTAATTGCATAAATGATTCAGTCTAAATTTAATCAACTTGTAGGTGGGCTAGTAGATGGCAAAACCGCTTCGAAATGGTTTTTTCGAGGCTTAAAACGTGGCGACTGGCTTTGGTTGGTGGTTGCAGTGATGATTGCCAGTAGCAGTATTACTTTTGTTGGTTTACTGGCTAAGAGCGTTAAAGATAGCATGATTGCTCAAGCGGCAGAAAGCTTGGGGGCGGATTATATTTTGCAAAGTTCTCGACCTATTGAACTTAAGTGGGTCGAAAAAGCGAAACAGTTAAATTTGGCAACTGCGCAATCTCAAACCTTAATTACAATGGCGTCGCATAATGATAAATTTCAGTTGGTTCAATTACAGGCGGTTTCAGACAATTTTCCGTTACGGGGTATAAAACCGAATTTTTTAACGGAGAACTCCCAATCAAATGAAAGGGTATTTGTTGAACCCGCCGTGTCAGCTTTGATGAATTTAACGCAGGGGGATAATTTAACCTTGGGTGAGAAAACGTTTAAGGTCGCAGGTGAACATCAAGCAAGAGCAAGTGGGTTTAGTGGTGCATTTGCACCGAAAATATTTATTCGGTTAGCGGATTTAGCCTCAACACAATTAAAAGGGGCAGGCAGTCGAGTGACTTACCAATTGGCAATGATAGGAAGCCAAAAGGCGATTGAAAATTTTGCAAATGCCGTCACTCAACAAGCAAGTCCTAATTTACAGGTTATTTCTGCCAAAGCACCCAGTCAAGATTTAGCAAGATCGCTTGATACGGCGTGGTTGTTTTTAGATTTATCTGCTTTATCAGCGGTTTTGGTTGCAGGGTTATCAATCTTAATCGCCAGTCGGTTTTATTTGCAACGTTGGCAGGCTTCTATTGCGTTGATGCGCTCTTTCGGGGCAGAGAAAAAACAAATCTTTAGATTGTTTGCTTGGCAACTAACTTGGTTGGCTACGATTGCGAGTTTACTGGGGGTTTTGTTAGGAAGCCTTTTCTTTGAATTGATTTCGCCTTTATTGGCAGGTTATTTTAATCCAGTTGTTAAACCCGGTTTTGGTTGGGTTCATCTACATGGTTTCTTAATGGGGTTTTTGGTATTGTGGGGGTTTGCATGGCAGGCATTTAGTCATGCAATCAAAACCTCTCCTTTAAGCATTTTAAAATCTGCACAATCTTCTACTCAAATGTCAGCATGGTTAATTAGCTTTGTTTTAATTGCGATTTTGGTGGTTTCGATTACTGGCTATGTGACTTGGGTCTTGTTAGGTTTGATTGTCGTAAGCGTTGCACTGTATTTATCTGCGTTGTTGTTACTTTGGCTGATCGGTCGTTGGCAGTTGTCGAGCAAAGGTTGGTTAAAAATATCCTTGTCAGCTTTAACGCGTGAAGCGGGGCTTGTAAAAATTCAATTGATTTCGGTGGGGTTAGTTCTATATGTGCTAATGTTGATGACATTTGTACGCCAAGATTTAATGGAAAACTGGCAAACTTCTTTACCAGAAAATACACCTGATACCTTTATTATGAATGTGCAGCCTGACCAAAAAAAAATAGCTGAAACTATTTTAGAAAACTATCAAATTAACAGCAACTTAATCGCCATGACAAGGGGGAGGTTTGTCGCTGTGAATAAAGAAGTTATTGAGGTAAATAATCAAACAAATCTAAGGGCAAAACGCTTGCTAGAAAGAGAAGCAAACATCGGGGTGATGGACTTTCCAGTTGAGTATAATGAAATTTTAAAGCAACAGAAAATATCAAACAGCAAGTTACCAAAAGTATCGGTTGAATCAAGCATAATGGAAACCTTTAAGCTTAAATTAGGTGATGTTCTCACTTTTAGTTTTAGTGGGCAACATGTTGATTATCAAATTGAAAGCGTTCGTCAAGTTAAGTGGCAAAGTTTGAGACTGAACTTCTTTTTTATTATTGAGCCAACACAAACAACGTTACCTATTTCTTATCTTGGTAATTTTCGCTTAAATGATAAAGAGGTGACGAGCCATATCCTAACAAAAACTTTGGCAGAGCAAACACCAGGGGTATTGCTGATTGATGCACAGAAAATTCTAGCGCAAGTTCAAACAATTATGGCACAAGCTAGTTGGGCTGTGTCTGGCTTGTATATATTCACTTTGTTTGCAAGCCTGATTGTTTTATTTAGTGCTACCTTATCAAGCCAACAAACAAGGTTGCAAAGTTGGCTATTACTAAGAACAATGGGGGCAAGTCATCGTGAAATTGTAAAGATTGGGGTGATGGAGTTTGTTTTGTTGGGTGGTTTTGCAGGATTACTTGCCGCAGTTCTCTCGCAAATTACAAGTATATTGATAAGTCATTTTAACCTTGAAGTAGTGCCACAAGTTAATCCTGTTATATGGATTTCTAGTTTAGTAGTAGGTATCAGTGTGTTGGTAATCATTGGTTGGTTAACACAAAAGCAATATCTACATCTTTCACCCTATCAAATGGCAAAAAAAGCAAAATAAAATTATACTTTTAGGTTTACACCTTAGCTAGCAATGACGATATTTCTTCCTTTTTCTTTGGCTTGGTATAATGCTTCGTCTGCTCTAGAAATTATGGTGCTTTCAGTATCATTGTCTTTATAACTAGTTACTCCAAAAGAGCTTGTAACTTGTCCTACTTCATCGAAGTTAAGTTGAGAAATAATGAGACGCAATTTTTCAGCAAGTTGCATGGTTTCTTCCAAGTTTGAATTTGAGCATAAAATTAAAAATTCTTCCCCTCCCCAGCGACCAACTAAGTCCGTTTGGCGAATGTTGGTTTTTAGTGTGTCAGCTATTTTTTTTAAAATAATATCACCAGTCTGATGTCCAAAAGTATCATTTACATTTTTAAAATGATCGATATCTAATAAGATGATAGAAAAGCTTGTACGGTAACGTTTGCTTGTTTCTAAATTAAAATTAAACTGCTCATCAATTTTTAAACGGTTGGGTAGTTGTGTTAATTTATCGGTAGTTGAAAGTGTTTTGAGCGTTAAATTGTTTTTTAAGAGCTCAGTTGTTCTATCACTTAGTTCAATTTTTAACTCTTTAATTGTTTGCTGAAAGTTAGCATGTTGAATCTCCAATGTTTCCAACCTAGCCATATCGTTCAATGCTGATAAAAGAACCCTTTGGAATTGTTGGTGGTCGGTGGATGGAATCATTCCATAGATAGAATGAGAGGTTAAAAGATCAAGTGAGTTAACCCAAGGAGTTTGGTTAAACAAAATAATACTAGTTGAATTGGAAAATTCAGAATTAATATATTGAACAATCAAGCTTTCACTTTCTGGCTGTTGTAAATCAAATACGCATAAAATTTTGCTTTGCTCAGTGTGAAGTTCATTGAAGCGGTCAATAGCATTTTCATAGTCTGCCGCCTTTTCAATGTTAAAAGAATAGTTACATTCGTCAGTAAGGGAAGAAATAAGAGAAGAAGTTTCTCGGCTCTTACCTATATATAGAATAGTTAAAACTACTTCTGAAATCATTTTTAATCCTATTTAAGAGTATATGTGGTTGATTTATTTTACTAAAAAAATTAACCAAGCGAACTTAAAATAAAGAAGTTGAGTTTTTTAGCAAAAAAACAAAAAAACCACTTGCAAAGAAATCAAAACTCCTTACAATACGCATCTTCCTCAACGGGAGCAACA
>CAYUHO010000115.1:0-5014 GCA_964444445.1 uncultured Piscirickettsiaceae bacterium
AGGTGAAAACTTGGCGTTGCCAGAAATTAAGTTAGTTATTCAGTGTCTCCTTAAGTAGGTAAACAGGGCATTTTAAATTTTCCCCGTTAAAACCCTAAGTAATAAGCACTATATCACAATCTAGTAATCAATCATTAAAAATAATTATCAATTACAAATTATTGGTATTTTACAATGGTTTCAACGTTCTACCCCCCCTTGGTGATTTTTAGTGAAAAAAACACCAGGGGGGGTATAAAAAAGGGACTTGATAGTCCCTTTTTTATATGTTGCATAGTTGAGTTTATTAGCGTTTAAAGCCGCCAGGTGGTAGCATTCCGCCCATGCCTGGTGGCATTTGTCCGCCCATTCCGCCTGCCATGCCGCGCATTAGGTTTTTCATGCCGCCGCCTTTCATTTTTTTCATCATTTTTTGCATTTGTGTGAATTGTTTCATCATTTTATTGATGTCTTGAACCCTTGTACCTGATCCTGCGGCAATTCGTTTTTTTCTGGAGCCTTTGATGATAGCTGGATGTGCTCTTTCTTGTCTTGTCATTGAGTAGATGATGGCTTCTAGGCGTTTGAAGTCTTTTTCGACGGCATCGTTATTGATCTGCTCTTTCATTTGTGACATGCCTGGCATTTTGCCCATTAAGCCACCAACGCCGCCCATGTTGTTGATTTGTTGCAGTTGTTCTAGGAAGTCTTCTAGGTCGAATTTTCCTGTTTTTTGGACTTTTTTGGCAAATTTTTGTGCTTTCTTTTGATCGACCTTGGTTTCGACTTCTTCGATTAGGGATAGAACGTCTCCCATGCCGAGAATTCGCCCTGCCATTCTGTCTGGATGAAAGGCTTCGAGTGCGTCTAGTTTTTCACCTAACCCGATAAATTTAATGGGTTTGCCAGTGACTTCTCGTATGGATAGTGCGGCACCACCACGAGCATCACCGTCTGTTTTGGTTAGAATGACACCTGTTAGTGGTAGGGCTTCGTTAAATGCTTTTGCGGTATTTGCGGCATCTTGCCCAGTCATGGAGTCAACCACGAATAGGGTTTCAATTGGTTTTACGGATGAATGTAGGTTTTTGATTTCGGACATCATGTCGTTATCGACATGTAGGCGCCCTGCTGTATCGAGTATCAGTACATCTACAAATTGTTTTTTGGCTTCTTTATGTGCGTCTTTTGCAATTTGAACGGGGTTTTGATCGGCTGTTGATGGGAAGAATTTTGCGCCCACTTGCTCTGCAACTGTCTCTAGCTGTTTAATCGCCGCTGGACGGTATACGTCTGCGGAAACCACCATGACTTTTTTCTTTTCTTTTTCTTGTAAGTATTTGGCTAATTTGGCAACGGAGGTGGTTTTACCTGCTCCTTGTAGACCGGCTACCATAATAATTGCTGGCGGTTCTACATTGAATTTAAGTGGTTCGGCTTCTTGCCCCATGACTTCTGTTAGTTGTTCTCTAACAATTTTAATGAAGGCTTGTCCTGGGTTGAGGCTGGTTGAGACTTCTGTTCCAACGGCTCTTTCTTGAACTTGTTCAATAAAGCTTTTTATTACGGGCAAGGCGACATCGGCTTCTAGTAATGAACGTCTTACATCACGAATGGCGTCTTTTATATTTTCTTCAGTTAAACGTCCCTGACCAATAATATTTTTGAAGGTTTTGGATAAACGATCAGATAGATTGTCAAACATAGTATTTCCATAAATTAATAATTTTCGGTATTATACTCTATGATCGCTTTATACAGAATAATCGAGGAGAAAAAAGAATGGCTATTACTGCTGTTGGTGCAATTGTGTCTAGCTTACTCTATTTTTACATTTCTTATATTTTATGGAATAGATTTCTTTCTAAAAATGCGACCTCTATTGATTGGGCTAGAAACCGTTTTTTGCTGTATGCTTTGATTGCGGTAAGTTTCCAGCTGATTTCTTTCTCGAGCACTTTATTTAGTAATGATTTGATTATGTTGGATCTGGGAAATTCGCTTTCTTTGATTTCTTGGTTGGCAGTGCTGGCGCTTCTAGCTTCTAATTTTAAGCAACATACTGAGAACCTTGGAATTTTCATTTTTCCGTTAGCGGCTTTTACATCGGTTTTGACTTTTATACCAAATAATTCGGCAGGAATTCCGCTTGAACTGGGTATTCACATTATTTTATCCATCGGGGCTTATAGTATTTTAGGTTTGGCAGCTGCCCAGGCAATTTTGTATGCTTCGCAGGAAAGAAAATTTCAACAAAAAAAATTAACCACTCTTTTTAAGGCCTTGCCACCATTACAAGTAATGGAAAATACGATGATACAATTCATCAGCTTTGGTTTTATTTTATTAACCTTGTCGTTAACGACGGGGATGTATTTTATTGAAAATATGTTTGCTCAACACTTAATACATAAAACCTTTTTCGCAATCCTTGCATGGATTATCTATGGTGTTTTCTTAATTGGACATTTTCGATTTGGTTGGCGTGGACAGGTTGCAACCAAGTTTACGATTTGGGCTTATATTCTGTTAATTCTCAGTTACATCGGGACTGAACTTATCTTAATTTTCTTGGTTTGAGTTTTACTTAACACTGAATTAACACGAATTGACACTAAGTCATCATCTAGTCGACACGGACAATTTTTTGCTATAACCCTCATCCTCAGTTAGGGTATAATCGTATTTCGATTAACTATTAAAAACATTTACTTTGAACAGCTTATCAATTTCTATTCTTTTTGCCATTTTGGTTTTAATGCTCGTCCTCTCTGCTCTATTTTCCAGCTCCGAAACAGGGATGATGGCAATCAACAAATACCGCCTAAAACATAAAGCCAATGAAGGGCATAAGGGGGCGATAAAAGTTTTAAAACTGCTCGAAAGCCCTGATAAATTGCTCGGCGTTATTCTACTGGGTAATAATTTTGTTAATATTTTAGCTTCATCAATCGCCACCGTTATTGCGATGAAGTTAATCGGTGAAGCTGGTATTGCCATCGCTGCTGGTTTACTTACCTTAACGGTTTTGGTGTTTTCTGAGGTTGCGCCTAAGACCTTAGCGGCGCTCTATCCAGAAAAGGTTGCCTACCCTGCTGCTTATATTCTTGAACCGCTTCTTAAGATACTTTCGCCTATCGTTTGGTTTGTGAACTTTTTTGCAAATAGCTTATTACGTCTATTTGGCATCAAGGTTAAAGAAAAAAATGATGAACATTCATTAAGTCATGAAGAACTTGAAACCCTTATTAAAGAAGCGACGGGGAAACTGCCTAAACAATATCGTTCTATGTTAACAGGCATCATGCAGTTAGAAAGAACCAGTGTGGAAGATGTCATGATACCCAAGCAGGATGTTTATGGGATTGATGTTAACTTGCCAATTGATGAAATTCTAAAACTCATTTTAAAATCGCCCTTTACAAGAATTCCTGTTTATCGCGACAACATTGATGAAGAGTTGATTGGGGTCATAAACCTGAAGAAGATTCTTCCTATTATCAACAATGGTGATGTCACGCTAAAAGATTTGGTTAAGTTAACTCGTCCTGGTTATTTTATTCCTGAAACAACTACACTGAACACCCAGTTAACCAACTTCAATCATAACAAGCGAAAAATGGGTTTGATTGTAGATGAATACGGAAACCTGCAAGGTCTGTTAACCATGGAAGATTTATTAGAGGAAATCGTAGGTAATCTTAGTACGGATACCAGATTAAAATCTTCAATTGATGCCTATGCTGAAAACGACGGTTCAATCATCTCAGATGCAACAGAGTTCATCCGTGACATTAATCGACTCTTTAATACGGAGCTACCTGTTGACGGGCCAAAAACACTTAACGGTTTAATCCAAGAGGAGACGGAAAGTCTGCCAAATGTTGGAACCTGTATCAAAGTACAAGATTATTGCCTTGAAGTTACGCAAACATCAATGCACCAAATAGACCAAGTTAAAATTACCTTGCTTGGCTCTAATAAAAATTCAACTAGAGAACAATAAATGTTTACAGATAATAACGAATGGCAAAAACTCAAACAAGGCATCAAAAAACTCGCAAAAGAAGAGGTTTTAAGCAGGTTTAATAAGGTTGGGGTTGAAATTAAAGCCGATGGTAGTCTATTGACAGAAGCAGATACTCAAATGCAACTAGCCTGTGAAACTTTTCTAACTTCAAACTGGCCTGATTTCTCTTTCTTAGGTGAAGAGTCCACCGTTGAAGAGCAAGAAAAAGCACTGGCAAGTGACAAGGGTTGTTGGATTCTTGATCCGGTTGATGGCACCAGTAATTTTGCCAGTGGTATTCCTATTTTTAGTGTTTCACTGGCACTTGTTGTCAATAATAAAGTTGTTGCAGGTTTGGTTTACGACCCAAGCCGAGATGAATTATTTGCGGCTCGCCTTGGGCTAGGTGCGGAATTAAATGATGCGCCATTAACAAATAAAACGGGTAAACAAAACATCAGCCAGTGTATTGCGATTGTTGACTTCAAACGCCTCCCCTATTCTTTGGCAAATGAAATCATCAAAAACTCGCCCTTCTCGTCACAGAGAAGTATTGGCTCGGTCGCTTTAGACTGGTGTTGGATTGCGGCAGGTCGTGGGCAACTCTATTGTCACGGCGCACAAAACTTATGGGATTACGCAGCGGGTTATTTAATTTTGAGCGAAGCAGGTGGTCAAAATACCACCTTTGATGAGCAAGACGTTTTTGCCGCAAAAATCGAAAAACGCTCAGCCATTACTGCAACCAACCAGGTCTTATTTGATGAGTGGAAAGCCTTTATCCTGAAAAACTTGTCTTAAGAAAATATCTCTTGCTACATAAAAGATAAGGCTTGTTGTAGATTAGTAACTGGATGAATTGTCATCCCAGCAACACCTCCCTTTGGTATATTTGCCTGAGGGATAATAGCTTTTTTAAAGCCATGCTTCACGGCTTCAAACAATCGCTCTTGCGCACTTGGTACGGGCCTAATTTCTCCTGCTAAACCAACTTCACCGAAAACAATTAAGTCCTTTGGCAAAGGT
>CAYUHO010000116.1:0-5007 GCA_964444445.1 uncultured Piscirickettsiaceae bacterium
CCTTAAGTCTATTGAAACTAACGTTCTAAATGCCAAATGGGGTTTTGGATGAATCTTTATATCGTCGTATATCTGTAGACAAATATATAGTAACCTACTAAAATACTCGGAAATTTAAATTATAGTATAGAAAAATAGATGTCTGAGCTTACAGAATACAACACAGAGTATGAAGAAATTAACGATTTGATGACAAATCAAAGTCGTGGTTACAAAGAAGGTTTCTTCACGAAAACCAATGTAAATACCTTTGCAAAAGGTCTAAATGAAGATGTGGTTCGTGCGATTTCTGCCAAGAAAAACGAACCACAATGGATGTTAGATTTTCGTTTAAATGCCTATCGTCACTGGTTAACACTAGAAGAGCCTCACTGGGCAAAATTAGAGTATGTCGAACTAGACTATCAAGATTACAGTTATTATTCTGCACCTGAGTGTTCTGCTTGTAGCACAGAAGATGTTCAAGACAAACATGTCGAAATTTCTGAAGTGGATGAAGAAGTGGCAAAAGCCTTTGCTTCCTTGGGCGTACCTGTTGCAGGGAATGCCGATTCTGAAAAACCAAATATTGCGGTTGATGCTATTTTTGACTCTGTTTCTGTCTCCACAACTAAAAGAGAAGATCTAACAAAATTAGGGATTATCTTTTGTTCTTTTTCAGAAGCCGTGCATGAATACCCTGAGTTAGTTCAAAAATACCTTGGTACAGTTGTACGTTATGACGATAACTTTTTTGCCAGTTTAAATTCAGCGGTCGCCTCGGATGGTACGTTTGTCTATGTGCCTGAAAATGTACGTTGTCCGATTGATTTATCAACCTACTTTCGAATTAATGAAGCCAAAACGGGGCAGTTTGAACGCACGATTGTGATAGCCGAAAAAGGCAGTTATGTCAGCTATCTTGAAGGCTGTTCTGCCCCTGCTCGTGATACTTACCAATTACATGCCGCAGTGGTCGAAGTGATTGTGCATGAAAATGCTGAGGTGAAGTATTCAACCGTACAAAACTGGTACCCTGGCGATAAAGATAGTGAAGGTGGTATTTTAAATTTTGTAACTAAGCGTGGTATTTGCGAGGGACGAAATTCAAAACTTTCTTGGACGCAAGCTGAAACAGGTTCGGCGATTACGTGGAAATATCCATCTTGCATTTTAAAAGGTGATAATTCAATCGGTGAGTTCTACTCAGTTGCCTTAACCAACAATAAACAGCAAGCAGACACTGGTACCAAGATGATTCATATTGGAAAGAATACCAGTAGTACGATTATCTCAAAAGGCTTGTCAGCTGGTTTTTCACAAAACAGTTACCGCGGTATGGTCAAAATTTTACCTGGTGCAGAAAATGCGCGAAACTTTACTCAGTGTGATTCCATGTTGATTGGTGATAAGTGTGGTGCGCATACTTTTCCCTATATTGAAGTGGAAAATGCGACCGCAACCATGGAGCATGAAGCCACGACCTCAACGATTGGTGATGACCAACTGTTTTACTGTAAGCAACGTGGGATTGGTGAAGAAGATGCCATTTCAATGATTGTGAATGGTTTTTGTAAAGACGTGTTTAAAGAGTTACCACTAGAATTTGCTCAAGAAGCAGAAGAGTTATTAGCAATTAGCCTAGAAGGCTCTGTTGGATAACAGGATTAAGGAATAGGAAAAAGAATGTTACTAGATATTAAAAATATACACGCCCATGTAGAAGAAGACGAAGATAAGAAAATTATTAAGGGTCTGAATCTACAAGTGAACGGGGGTGAAATTCACGCAATCATGGGGCCAAATGGAGCGGGTAAGAGTACGCTTTCGAGTGTAATTTCTGGTAATGAAGAATATGAAGTTTCTGAAGGTTCAATGGAATTTGAAGGTGAAGATTTACTCGACCTTGACCCAGAAGACAGAGCCAGAAAGGGTGTGTTTTTGGCCTTTCAATATCCAGTTGAAATTCCAGGCGTGAGTAACAAATTGTTTTTACAGACGGCTGTCAATGCAGTGCGTGAAGAACAAGACTTACCTGCTTTGGATATGTTTGATTTTGATGAATATGCCGCTGAAAAAATGAAAATGTTGAATATGCGCCAAGACATGATGGAGCGTTCAGTGAATGTTGGCTTCTCTGGTGGTGAGAAAAAACGTAACGACATTTTCCAAATGGCATTGTTAGAACCAAAGCTGTGTATTTTGGATGAAACCGATTCTGGTTTAGATATTGATGCAATGAAAACCGTTGCCAATGGCGTTAATTCATTAAGAAGTGACGAGCGTGGTTTTATCGTCATTACACACTACCAAAGACTGCTCGACTATATCAAGCCAGATTTTGTACACGTGTTATACGATGGCAAGATTATCAAATCAGCTGGTTTTGAATTGGCACACGAATTAGAAGAAAACGGCTACGATCAAATTATTGCCGACTACGAAGCAAACAAGTAAGCGATAGTATGACGGATTTTAAACAGCAGCAGAATAACTCAGCACAAGATTTGGATGTGATTAATCATTATATTAACCTATCTGAAAACCAAGACAGTAATGAGTCAGCAGAAACGCAATCATTAAGAGAGCAAGCAAAACAAAACTTGCTTGATAAAGGTTTACCAAATAAAAAGCACGAAGAGTGGCAATATACTTCTTTAGAGGCGTGGAAAAGCCTAAAATTTGATAAAAATCACCAGGGGGGGTATGGCAGTTTTGCAGAATTAGCATCGCATTTACCAAGTTTTGATACCTTTAAACTGATTTTTGTGGATGGTGACTTTAATCAAGATTTATCTGATGACTTAACTCAGTTACCGACAGGCTGTAAACTCGCGATTTATGATGAAAATCCGTTGTTGCCATCAGGGAAAACAGTTGAAGAAACTTTCCCAGCGTTATTTGCCCTTACTTCTGAGCAAACCATTCATATTGAAATCTCTGAAAAAGCAGTAATTGAATTACCTTTGCATATTGTTCAAGTTAGTACCCATGCAAAAATGGAAGCGACAGGGTTAGAAATTGATGTTGCAAAGTCGGCACAATGTAAAGTGATTCAACAGTTTGTTGCTTTGAATGAAACAGCAGAAAAAAATGTGTTTTTTAACAACAGTTATGCCGAAATCAATGTTGCACAAAATGCAGTGTGTGAACAATTCATTGTGCAGAGTCTAAGTGAAGAGAGTTTCTATTTTAATAATCAAGTGGTGAATCAAGCGCGAGATTCCACTTTCAAAACACACTATGTCAATTTGGGCAGTGTACTTGCAAGGCAAAAAAATACCGTCTCTTTTTATGGTGAAAACTGTGAAGCCTATCAAAGCTCGGTGGCGTTAGCTTCTGGTAATCAAGTCGTTGATTCACGCACTCACACCAATCACAATGTGCCTCATTGCGAAAGCTACCAACTGCACAAGTTTGTTTTAAATGATAATGCGCGTGGTGTCTTTAACGGGATGATTTATGTTGCTCAAGATGCCCAAAAAACCGATGGGAATATGGATAACCGTAATCTACTGTTATCTGATAATGCCAAGATGGATTCAAAACCGCAGTTAGAAATTTTTGCCGATGATGTTCTTTGTTCACACGGTTGTACCTCTGGACAAATTAACGAAAAAGAATTGTTCTACTGTCAAGCTCGCGGTATTCGCAAAGCGGATGCAATGGCATTAATCACTCGTGCGTTTGTACTTGAACCGCTGGACTCAATTGAAAATCCAGAAATCAAAAGCTGGTTAGCCGATTTAATCCTAGAGAAGCTTGCTGGGCAAGGTTTGTAATGGTCGATTTCGCTGAAATAAGAAATCAATTCCCCGTTTTAAAACAAACCGAAAATGGACTGCCACTGGTTTACCTTGATAATGGTGCGACTTCTCAAAAACCACAAATGGTGATTGATGCGATTACGCGATATTATCAATTAGAAAATGCCAATGTGCACCGTGGTGTTTATGGGTTAAGTGAAAGAGCAACTGAAGCTTATGAAGGTGCAAGAGAGAAAGTTCGTGCATTTATTGATGCCCAGTCAACCAAAGAAATCATCTTTACTCGTGGCACAACGGAATCGATTAATCTAGTTGCATCCAGTTGGGGGCGAAGCAATCTTCAAAAAGGTGATGAAATCATTATTACCGAAATGGAGCACCACTCCAATATTGTACCCTGGCAAATGTTACGTGAAGAATTGGGTATCAGACTTTCAGTTCTTAGAATCAATGAGTTGGGCGAAATATCCTTAACTGATTTAGAAAAGATGCTGTCAGCAAACACAAAATTAGTTTCTGTCACGCACATGTCTAATGCACTTGGTACGATCAACCCAGTCAAAGAAATCGTAGCACTTGCACAGGGTGTTGGGGCAAAAGTATTGATAGATGGCGCGCAAGCAACCCCACATATAAAGGTTGATGTACAGAATTTAGATTGTGACTTTTACGCCTTCTCAGCCCACAAAATGTACGGACCAACTGGAATTGGCGTACTCTACGCAAAACAAGAACTACTAGAATCTATGCCACCCTACCAAGGGGGCGGTGATATGATTTATTCCGTTACCTTTGATAAAACTGAATACAACGTTTTACCCTACAAGTTTGAAGCAGGTACCCCTAATATTTCCGGCGCGATTGGGCTGGGTGTTGCGATTGATTTTATCAATCAAATTGGTTTAGGCAGAATAGCGGAATACGAAGACAAGTTACTGGTTTATGCAACTCAAAAACTTCAAACAATCAAAGGGCTTAAAATAATCGGGCAGGCTAAAAACAAGGGAGCTGTCGTTTCTTTTGTTATTGAGGGGGTTCACCCTCATGATATGGCAACGCTAATGGATCAAGATGGAATAGCAGTTAGAGCGAGTCATCATTGCGCCATGCCTGTGATGCAAAAATTTAATGTACCATCAACCATTCGTGCCTCTTTTGGTATCTATAACAATTTTGAAGACATTGATAAGCTTGTTGATGCGATTAACGAAGCTTTAGGAATGTTGTTGTAAACTTCCTCCCCCCCCCTGGTGATTTTTTG
>CAYUHO010000117.1:0-4984 GCA_964444445.1 uncultured Piscirickettsiaceae bacterium
CTCAATGCTGCAATTGAAGCCGCACGAGCTGGAGAACATGGTAGAGGGTTTGCAGTGGTTGCAGATGAAGTCCGAGTATTAGCCAGCCGAACACAAGACTCAACTAAAAAAATCGAAACAATGATTGAACAATTACAAACTGCTTCAACGAAAGCCGTTGATAGAATGAACCTTGGTAAAGAACAAGCTGAAGTCAGTATTCGAAAAACCAACGAAGCAGGTGAATCCTTGAAAGGCATTGCAGAATCGGTGTCAACCATCTATCAAATGAACACTAAAATTGCGCAGGCAGCCGAAGAACAAAAACAATCTTCCGAAAAAATTGGTGACTATATCTTAGAAATCAACGACGTGGCACAACTTGTTTCTAAAGGAGCAGACAAGACACTAAAATCAAGCCATAAGGTAGAAGATTATTCGGCCAGTCTCAACACGCTAATTAAACAATTTAAACAATAACTAACATTCTCAAGCAAAATCGAGTATAATCCGCGCTCTTTTATTGTATCCAGAATATACATACCCAAATCCTAAGTGAGGATTCAGGTAATAAGAACTCGCAATACCTAGGCGATACCCATATTCAGGATAACAAGCTAGATAGACATCTAGCTAGACGTGTTATTTTGAAAGCCTTCTGAAACCTAGCTTTAATGCCTTTTTCATCGCTTTATCTATAACTTTTATTTTATTGAGAACCTTAGACCTTAGTCAAAAGACTAAAAGCAGGAGAAAACTCCTCGTTATTGTTCTCTGAGAACCTTTGCACCCTAAAGGGCATAAAGACCTCTCTATTCCAAATCTTAGGAAAATTATGAACACAGATATTAAATTTGATGATCTAGGCTTAGCCACACCCATCTTAAAAACCCTAACCGAAATAGGTTATGAAACCCCTTCACCAATTCAAGAGCAAGCGATTCCTGTTTTACTAAAAGGTGGTGATATTTTAGGGATGGCACAAACAGGAACAGGTAAAACAGCGGCCTTTGCTTTACCAATACTTTCTAACATTAATTTAAAACAAAAAAACCCACAAGTTTTAGTATTAGCTCCCACCCGTGAACTAGCGATACAAGTTGCTGAAGCCTTCCAAACATTTTCTCGTGGCATTAAAGGTTTGCATGTATTACCAGTATACGGCGGTACAGATTACGGAACACAAATCAGAGCCTTAAAACGTGGTGTACATGTTATTGTTGGTACGCCTGGTCGAGTGATGGATCATATTAAAAAAAGAACCTTAGTTTTAAACGAACTAAAAACAATGGTACTTGATGAAGCTGACGAAATGCTGCGTATGGGTTTTATTGATGATGTAGAGTGGATACTAAAACATACACCTGACTCACGTCAAATTGCACTGTTTTCTGCCACGATGCCAAAAGAAGTTAAACGTATTGCAAATACCTACCTAAAAAACCCAACCGAAGTCATTATTAAACAAAAAACTGCAACTGCAACAACAATTGAACAAAAATACTGGTTAGTGAGTGGGTTACACAAACTTGATGCATTAACACGTATCTTAGAAGCAGAAGAATTTGATGGCATGATCATTTTTGTTCGCACAAAAACTGCAACCGTTGAATTAGCTGAAAAGTTAGAAGCTCGTGGCTATGCCGCAGCAGCGCTTAATGGCGATATTCCACAAAATAATCGTGAAAGAATTGTTAACCAACTAAAAAGTGGAAAACTAGACATCTTGATTGCAACTGACGTAGTTGCCCGTGGATTAGATGTTGAACGAATTAGCCATGTTATCAACTATGACATTCCTTACGATAATGAATCTTACGTTCACCGTATTGGGCGTACAGGACGTGCTGGACGTAGTGGTACCGCAATTCTTTTCGTTGCACCTAGAGAAAGAAGATTACTTCGTTCAATAGAAGCAACCACTAAGAAAAAAATCACGCAAATGGAACTACCTTCAACACAAGATATCAATGACAACCGTATTGTTAAGTTCAAAGACAAAATCATTGATACTGCACAAAGTGGTGATTTAAAATTCTTCCAAGAAATGGTTGAAGCTGTAGAACAAGAACATAACATTCCAGCAATTGAAATCGCGGCAAGTCTAGCCAAAATTATGCAAGGTGATGTACCCTTTTTCTTAACCGACAAACCCATCAAAAAACAAAGCTTCAAAGATGACGGCGGCAGAGGTCGAAATGACCGTAGTGGTCGTGGTCGTAATGATAGAGCTCGCGGTGGTGATAGAGGGCGACGTGATGCCCCTCCAGGAGAAGGAATGGAAAGATATCGTCTAGAAGTTGGTCGTAGCCACGGTGTTAAACCAGGTAACATTATTGGTTGTATTGCTAATGAAGCAGGACTTGACGGCGAATATATTCAAAAACTAAACATTGACGATAAATTCAGTACCGTTGACCTACCTAATTCACTGGCAAAAGATTCCCTTAATGAACTAAAAGGTGCATGGGTTTGTGGACAACAGCTTAAAATTTCAAAAGTAAAATCAGGACAGAGCCCTGCAAAAAGACGCTTAAGAAAACCTAAGCCTAAAAAATAAATCAGTGCTTTGTTCTAAACCTACCCAAAAAAACCTCATTTTGATGAGGTTTTTTTGTCTCTAACCTTTCCTGTGTAAGGTTTAAAAATAACCGTTATTTACCAGATGCAGTACATAATAATGAAGGATTTTTATCTGCAGATAGTGCTACTTTTTCTAACATATTCTGCACTTCTTCTGAAGCCTTTTCCATTAGTTTTAAATGAACAATTCCTCTATCACGATCATCTGATTCAAGTGAAGCAAGGGCAAGTTTTCCTTCTTTATGCACTTTTTCATGCGGGTTTTCAACCTGTTGATAACCATCAAGCTTAGAGAAACATTCAACCCCTTCTCCTTCGTAATACCACTTACCTAGACGGCAATCATGATGATCAACAATTTCATTTGACTTCAAATTTGACAGCCCCATAAAAGCACGGTAGATATTCATTTTAAATACCATATGATCAACCTTCACACCACTAATAAAACCTCTTAAAGCACCAGCAGAAATAACCCCTTCCATTTCAACACTATTATCAATTAAAGAAAAGATACCTTTTTCTGCGATATGACTGCGCTCCTTCAATTCATCCGCCTCTTGTGAGAGTTTTTGCATTTTTTTCTGCGCATTCTTAACCTCGGTTTGAATCATCGAAACAAGCTTTGAAATATCTGCGGTTGCTTGAGCAGACTTTGAAGATAAGGTTCTGACCTCGTCGGCAACCACTGCAAACCCTCGTCCCGCCTCCCCTGCTCTTGCAGCTTCAATGGCAGCGTTCAAAGCTAACAGATTTGTTTGTTCAGAAATCCCAGCGATAAGCGAAACGATTCCGCCAATATCTTCTGCCCGTTCTTCCAACACAACGACTGAATTTGCAGTCGTGGACGCAATATCACTCAAACCAATCACACCCTCTGATATTTGTTTTAGACCTTGTTTAGCGTCGGCTGAGTCTTCCAGAGAACTAATAACTTTTTCTTTACCTGTCTGTAGATTGCTGCTCAGTAGATTCATACTGCTTTGAAAGCTTTGCAACCCTTCGGCAAATTCAACGATGGATTCAAAAAGCGCGGTATCTTTTGACTCTGTACCTGAAACGTCCCCTTTCAACAAAGACAACTCATCCGAGTACTTATCAGCATCCGCTTTGTAATTTTCAACTTGATTTAATAAATTCTTATTTTCATTTTTTAAAAAATGAATCTGCTTTTCCAACCCGGATTTTGACGCACCGAACATAACCCCTCCACTTCAATCAACTAACTTATTGTTATTATATAATTAATTCAATTAAGCAAATTCCTTGCCAGTTCTAGTTTCTTGCTTTTATAAAAGCATGTTCTGAAACATTTGTCCATTTAGAAACCTGTTCTTTAAACGTCTTTTGCGAAGCCCATACTTTAGTTGACAGCTTATCTTTCGCTGCTTCAGATTCAATCACTCCCATTGATATTTTTTTAAGCTCTGATAACACTTCTTTTGGAAAATGCTTTAGCTGAACAGCATGTTTTTCAACCAATGTTTGTAATGCCCGCTGATTTCTTGCTGTATATTCCGATAACATTTCAAGATTTGCTATCTTCATTGCATTTCTGACAATACTTTGTAAGTCAGGCGTTAGCGATTTAAAAGCTTCCTCATTAATCATACACTCCATGGTAGATCCTGGTTCATGCCAACCTGGTGTGTAGTAATATTTTGCGGCTTTATATAAGCCAAAAGCTAAATCATTATAGGGACCAACCCATTCGGTTGCATCTAAGGCACCTGATTGTAATGATGGAAAAATTTCACCTCCTGGTAAGGTAATCGGTAAACCTCCCGCTTTTTTCAACACTTCTCCGCCTAAACCAGGAATCCGCATTTTTAGACCTTTTAAATCCGCAATAGAATTAATTTCTTTATTAAACCACCCGCCCATTTGAGTACCAGTATTACCCGCAGGGTTTGGAATTAAACCAAAAGGCTTATAAGCTTCTTCCCACAGTTCTAAACCGCCACCGTTATAGAGCCATGCGTTCATCTCGGTTGCGGTTAAGCCAAAAGGGACGGATGAAAAAAATACAGATGCAGGAATTTTACCCTTCCAATAATAAGCCCCAGCATGTCCTAGTTGTGCTGTTCCACGTGAAACAGTATCAAACACCTCAAATGCACCAACTAGTTCTCCTGCTCCATAAACTTTAACATTGATTCTGCCCCCTGACATTTCATTAATCAGCTCTGCAACACGATTCGCCCCCGTGCCTAAACCTGGAAAATTCTTTGGCCAAGTCGTCACCATCTTCCAGTGAACGGTTTCCATCGGTTTAACACTCGCTACATCAGCCTGCTGTTCATTCTTACCGCAAGCAGTCATTGCTGTTACAGCCGTTGCCCCTGCAATACCACTAATAAAATCACGTCTTTTCATCATAAAACCTTTAAAATACCAAAAAATCAATTCCCTACCCCCCCCC
>CAYUHO010000118.1:0-4951 GCA_964444445.1 uncultured Piscirickettsiaceae bacterium
CCTTTTGCGAAGGTCATTCTACTTGAGGCTTTGTGGGTAATTTCGATCCTTTCGCCATCGGTTGCGAATAATACGGTGTGGTCGCCTACTACATCGCCAGCTCTAATGGTGGTGAAACCAATTGTATTTGGCTCTCTTGCTCCTGTTATTCCTTCTCTGCCGTAAACAGCACATTCTTTTAGGTCTCTGCCCAGCGTTTCAGCGACGACTTCGCCCATTCTTAGTGCTGTTCCTGAAGGTGCATCTACTTTATGACGATGATGTGCTTCGGTAATTTCGATATCGTAATCATCATTTAAAACTTCTGCCGCTTGTTTCAGTAGTTTTAAACACAAGTTTACACCTACGCTGTAATTAGCTGCAAAAATAATGGCAATTTGTTCAGCTGCTTTGTCTATTTTTGCCAAGTCAGCTTCATAAAATCCGGTTGTACCAATGATAATTTTTTTGTTGTTTGCGACACAAACTTCTAAATTATGAACCGTCGTATCAGGGGTTGTAAAGTCAATTAGGATATCAAAGTCATTGACGACTTTTTCAATTGCATCGACAATCTTAACATTGAGCTTTCCTATCCCTGCAAGCTCTCCCGCATCCGCACCAATCAGTGAACTATCTGATCGTTCAATTGCCGCAGAGACAGTTAAACCAGCTGTTTTATCGACTGCTTCGATTAGGGTTTTCCCCATTCTACCTGAGGCACCAATGATTGCTACTTTCATATTTTTATTTTCCAACTGTATTTAACTTGTTACTTATTTCCAAGGACTTTTTTCGTCATCATCACCTGTAAAGAAGGATTTTACATTATCAAAAAAGCTTGATTCTTTTGGGCTGTGTTGTTTATGGTGTTTACCCGTTAAACTTTCACGCAACTGTTCCATTAGCTCTTTTTGATCTTTTGTTAATTTAATAGGCGTTTCAATTTGTACTTGCACAATCATATCACCAGCACGGTTAGAGCGAGCTGATTTTACACCTTTCCCTGCCATTTTAAATCTTTGCCCAGACTGTGTTCCCGCTGGGATTTTTAAAATCGATTTTCCATTTAGCGTTGGTACATCAATTGAACCGCCAAGTGCCGCCGTTGGAAAAGATAGCGGTAATTCACAGTATAAGGTGTTGTCATCACGTTTAAAAATAGCGTGCTCTTTTACACGTATCAGAACATATAAATCACCGTGTGGCGCACCGACTTCTCCCGCTTCACCTTCACCTTGAACACGGATTCTATCGCCATTATCAACGCCCGCAGGAATTTGAACTGTGAGTGTTTTTTTGCTGTGTTTGTAACCTTCTCCTCGACATGATTTACAAGGTGATTTAATAATTTGACCACTGCCGTAACAATTTGGACAGGTACGTGCAACAGCAAAAAAACCTTGCTGAACCCTAACTTGACCAGAACCTTGACAGGTATGACAGGTTTCACGACTAGAACCTGCTTCTGCTCCTGAACCTTCACAAGCATCACAAACTTCTTTGGTGGGAATTCGAATATCAAGACTTCTCCCTGCAACCGCTTCTTCTAGTGTTAAGCTTACTTCATATTGTAAATCTTGCCCTGGCTGTGGACCTCTACGACTGCCACCGCCAAAAATGTCGCCAAAGATATCACCAAAGTCTGAGAAACCGCCTCCACCACCAAAGCCACCTTGACCTGCGGAACCATCTACACCAGCGTGCCCAAATTGATCATAGGCTTGGCGTTTTTGAGCGTCAGACAAAATCTCATAAGCTTCTGATGCTTCTTTGAATTTGCCTTCTGCTTCTTTATCATCAGGGTTTCTATCAGGGTGAAACTTCATCGCTAACTTACGGTAAGCTTTTTTAATTTCTGGCCCTGAAGCGGTTTTAGTCACGCTTAAAACTTCGTAGTAACATCTTTTTGACATAATTTATTGTTCTTTATTGTTATTGTTCTTTATTTTTCCCCAAAAAACACCAGGGGGGGGGTAATTTTCAGTTATGGATTCGAGATAAGAACACTATCTTAGACAAACACATAACTCAAAATTAAAAAATTCCTACCCGCACAAAGCAGGTAGGAATTCTGTTAAATCGAAAACAAGTTAAAAAACCTCAAAAATTAAGCTTTTTTATCGTCTTGTTTTACGTCTTCATTAACTTCTTCAAACTCAGCATCAACTACATCATCGTCTGCTTGTGCAGAACCTTGTGCTTCTGCTCCAGCGTCACCTGCTTCTGGTTGTGCGTAAGATTTTTCAGCGAGTTTTTGACTTGCCGTTGCAAGTGCTTGTGATTTTTCATCAATCGCCGCTTTATCATCGCCTTTAATCGCTTCTTCTAAATCAACAATCGCTTTTTCAATTGTTTCTTTTTCAGTTGCATCAACAGCATCACCTTGCTCATCTAATAACTTTCTTGTTCCGTGAACCATGCCTTCTGCTTGGTTACGAACTTCGATTAGTTCTTTTAATTTTGCATCTTCTTCTGCGTGCGCTTCAGCATCTTTTACCATTGCTTCAACTTCTTCATCTGAAAGACCAGAAGAGGATTTGATCGTAATGTGCTGTTCTTTGTTTGTTGCTTTATCCTTAGCAGTTACCGTTAGGATACCATTTGCATCAATATCAAAAGAAACTTCAATCTGTGGTGTTCCACGTGGTGCTGGTGGGATTTCATCTAGGTTAAATTGACCCAGTGACTTGTTGCCAGATGCCATTTCACGCTCACCTTGAGCTACGTGAATGGTTACAGCAGATTGATTGTCTTCGGCTGTTGAGAAGGTTTGCGATTTTTTAGTTGGAATCGTTGTGTTTTTCTCAATCAACTTAGTCATCACGCCTCCCATGGTTTCAATACCAAGTGACAAAGGTGTTACGTCAAGTAAAAGAACATCGTTTACATCACCAGAAAGTACGCCACCTTGAATTGCCGCTCCCATTGCGACCGCTTCATCAGGGTTAACATCTTTACGAGGATCTTTACCAAAAAACTCTTTAACTGCATCCTGTACCATTGGAACACGTGTTGAACCACCAACTAAGATAACATCGTCAATTTCTGACAATGAAATACCCGCATCTTTTACCGCTGTTTTACAAGGTTCAATTGAACGCTTTACTAAGTCACCCACTAAAGATTCAAATTTAGCACGGGTTACTTTCATATTTAAATGTTTTGGTCCGGTTGCATCCGCTGTAACATAAGGTAAATTAATATCTGTTTGTTCACGGGATGATAGTTCAATTTTTGCTTTTTCAGCGGCTTCTCTTACACGTTGAAGCGCCAATTTATCAAGCTTAAGATCAACATTTTGGTCTTTTTTGAATTCTTCAGCAATATACTCTACTAATGCGTTATCAAAATCTTCACCCCCTAGAAAAGTGTCACCATTGGTTGAAAGTACTTCAACTTGCTTTTCACCGTCCATGTCTGCAACTTCAATAATTGATACATCAAACGTACCACCACCTAAATCGTAAACTGCAATTGTGCTGTCCGCTTTTACTTTATCCATTCCGTAAGCTAGTGCAGCCGCTGTTGGCTCGTTAATAATACGCTTAACCTCTAGCCCCGCAATTTTACCTGCATCTTTGGTTGCTTGACGCTGTGAGTCATTAAAATAAGCTGGAACCGTTACAACTGCTTCGGTTACTTC
This sequence comes from uncultured Piscirickettsiaceae bacterium, assembly GCA_964444445.1. Lineage (GTDB taxonomy): Bacteria > Pseudomonadota > Gammaproteobacteria > Thiomicrospirales > Thiomicrospiraceae > Hydrogenovibrio. The sequence goes on from CAYUHO010000118.1 coordinate 3,626, forward strand.
GTGACCAAGATAATCTTCAGCTGTCTTTTTCATTTTCATTAAAGTACGAGCAGAGACTTCTTGCGGTGATAATTTTTTACCATTTACTTCAACCCATGCATCGCCATTATCTGCGGCAATAATAGAATAAGGAACCATATCCTTATCTTTTGCAACAACGCTGTCATCTGCACGACGACCAATTAAACGTTTAATTGCAAATAGTGTATTTTCTGGGTTTGTGACCGCTTGACGTTTTGCAGAATCACCGACTAAAACTTCGTCATCAGTGTAAGCAACAATTGAAGGCGTTGTTCTTGCTCCTTCTGCGTTAGGGATGACGGTAACGTCTTTTCCGTCCATTACAGATACACAAGAGTTTGTTGTTCCTAAATCTATACCAATTACTTTAGCCATTTTAAATTTTCCTTAAAGTTTATTTTGTTAGTGTCTATATAAAGCCGTTGTATTTTTTTTCAAGGCTTTAGTTCTACTTAAATTATTTTTATTGTGCAACAATCACTCTTGCAGGGCGAACGAGACGTTCATTTAAAACATACCCTTTTTGAATAACATCAACAACGGTGTTTGATTCATGTTCTGGTGAAGGAATCATGGTCATTGCTTCTTGAGTTTTTGGATCAAATTTTTCACCTTTTGGATTAATTCTCTCTACGCTGAACTTATCCAACATATCCAACATCTGTTTAAAGGTCATGTCTAGCCCTTCTTGAATAGACTCAACCGATGCCTCTTCCTTTTTAGCTGCATCCAAGCCCATTTCCATTGAATCCATTACGGGAATGAGGGCATTAACGAATTTTTCTAATCCGTATTTGTGTGCGTTTTCAACATCAATACGGGTACGACGTTTTAAGTTTTCCATGTCTGCCATGGTGCGCAAAACGAGCTCTTTTTGTTTTTCCGCTTCTTCTAGTGCTTTTTGCAATTCTGTTGTAATATCATCCTCTAATTCAGCGGTTATACTTTCTTCCTCTTCCATGCTTGGAATTTGCTCTTCGATTTGCTCTTCGATTTGTTCGTCTTTTTGTACGTCTTGCTTTAGGTCTTTATCGGTTTGTTCAGACATGCTTTTATCTCCAAAATTATTTAACAAGCTTTAAGTGGGGATTGTTTACTGACATTCAAGTTAATTTAAAAAAACAACATTCAACTAAACAAGTGGGGACAGACCCTAAAAGACATTACATGTTGATTTTGCAATGAATAGTTCTGTTTGGGGTCTGTCCCCGATTTACCCAATTTACTGTAAAAAAGAATTTACTCGTTATTTCAATTGACTAGTTTGCTGTTTTGAAAGAAGTTTATTAATTTTTACCCCCCCCT
>CAYUHO010000119.1:0-4927 GCA_964444445.1 uncultured Piscirickettsiaceae bacterium
CCACTTCGCCTTATTCCTTGCAATACCTGTATATGTTTGGTATTAAGATTATTTACAAGCGTTTCAAATATTTCTCTTTGATACAGGTTTTTATATGGTTTTTCCCAATGTTTATTTTGAGAAATAATCACATTATTCATACTATACCCCTTAAAAAGACCCGTTACCTCGCAATATACTACGCACAACCAGTATATTTATGGGGACACGGAATGACCAAGACAAGAATTAAGCGAAGAAAGAGTACAAAAAACCCCCGTTAGGGGGTTATTAGAACTTCATTTAACAAAGAGATATTTATTAAAATTCAACACCGATGCTTCCGTAGATAGTTCTAGGTTGTCCCACACCTAAATTTTGGGTACCGTTGTTTGGCACATGATATTCTTCATCCATTATATTTTTTACCCCAGCTTGAATGCGTAATTTAGAATTAAACGATTTAATTGGTAAATAGTAATGTGCGGTTAAATCAAGTGTGGTGTAGCTATCCAGTTCAAGGTCATTATTGCCATCTGCAAAGCGTTTTCCTACATGGCGTATACCGCCCCCATATCCCAGCCCTGCAAGAGCAGCTTCTTGATGTTCATAAGTTAACCATAAATTTCCAATAAAGTTTGGAGCATTAGGTAATTCGTTTCCTTTTCGACTGCCAGTTACTACCTCAGTATCAATATGAGAAAGGTTAAGCAACATATATAATCCCTTTGAAAACTGAATATTTGAATTAAATTCAACACCTTTTGATGCTTGCTCTCCATCATAAATAGGCGCGCCCGTGGCATCTGTACCAGCAGGCCTATTTGTAAATGACAAATCAAAGTAGCTTAAATTGTAGTTAATTTTATCTCCACCGAACGATCCCTTGACACCCACTTCGTGTTGTTTCCCTTCACTCGGAGGTGCGTTCACAAATTCTCCCGTCGTGGCATTATAACCAGCAGAGTTTGTTGTAAAAGATTCGCTGTAACTAATATAAGGCGAGAAATAGGGCGAAGCATGATATATCAAGCCTAAGTTAGGTGAAACTTCTCCATTAGCTTCAAGTCCTATCTCTGTCGTTAAAGTAGACGCCGTTGTAACTTTTTTATAGTTATCAACACGCACACCTGCTGAAAGCACCCAATCTTCATTGATGGTGATCATGTCCTGAACTCGAAATCCTATTTGCGTATCTACTGCTTCTACTACCTGGGTCCTTCCTGAAAACTCTGTAGGAGCTGTTCCGTAAACTGGGCTCTGTATGTTAATAGGTGTTGAATTCCCGCCGAACCCCAAAGTGGATTCAATATCAAGCCAGTTGTAATCGATTCCCACTGCAAATTGATGATTAAAAGAGCCTGTATCAAATTCACCACTTAATGACAATTCACTAAGCAAACTCTGTGCTTTCTTTGCTTTTTCGGATTGATCTCTGACCAATGTTGCAGTCGCTTCATCAATTGAGCGTGGGCGATTTTGGGAAGAATTAAGATCTAAATCTTGATAATTGATTTTGGCTGAAACCAACCAACCATTAGCTAAATCATGTTCGTAATCAAGATGATGAGTTGACTGTTTCGCTTTGCTAGTATCACCATGCTCACCAAGACGCTTAAATCTATCGCTGTAAATGACCTTCCCTGTGTTCGAATCTTTATAGGATACCGCACCTGAATCTATAGGCATTTCGATATCCGAGTATTCAAAACCATAGGTAATACGGTCTGTATCAGAAATTTTCCAAGTCAGCGAAGGTGCGATGAGAGTTCTTTTTAATTCAGCCTTCTGATCAGTCTCACGAAATGTCTTTGTATCTTCATACGCCATTACCATACGGTAAAGAACACTGCCATCGGAGCTTAATGGCCCTGTAAGGTCTAGCTGGCTGTCTTTTCTGCCAAATTCATCAAAAGTAGCTGAAATGACTTTACGAGAACTTTCGAGAGGTTTTTTGGTGATTACATTGATTACCCCACCTGGGTAACTGCGTCCTAATAAGTTGGAGTTTGGCCCCTTTATAACCTCTACTCGTTCGATATTTTCGGTTTGTACACGTAGGGAACTACCAGACAACTGCATGCCATCTTGCAAAATTCTACGCATTTCAAATCCTCTCAATACATAAGCATCTCTTGTCCCTCCTGCGTCATTTCTTGCGGTGGCACCACTCACATTTTGCATAACATCCCGTAAATCTTGTGATTGTTGGTCAAGAATCAACTGCTCAGGAATAACCTGTATCGTACGCGGCGTGTCGATCAGTGCGACATCTACTCCCATAACGACATTAGAATGAGTGGCTTCATAACGTGCGGGGGCGGTTCCTCTTACAACTAATGGTGAGAGTTCTGTATTATTTATTGTGCCAGTTTTTTCTATTGGCTTAACTGAATGCTCTAGTTGAGACAAGATATAATCTCCAGAACTAGACTTAGAAAAAGTAAGCCCTGTTCCTTTCAGTAGTTTGGCAAAGGCTTCATCAATGGTCATCGTGCCTTTTAATTCCATTACACTTTTGTCTTTCGTTAAGGTGGCATCCCCTGTCAATAAAACTCCTGCTTTCAACGCAAGCTTAGAAAGTGATGAAGAGAGTTTACCCGCGGGGATAGAGAATTGTTGTGTTGATTGTGCATACGCCATTGTGGTTGAAGCAACCAATAATAGGCTGAGTACCGTACACTTCCAAAGTGGTTTTTTTACACGGTTTAAGCTATCTTTTGCTGAAAAAGTCATAGAGTTTCCTTTTATTATTCCTATTTATTTAATGTATTACTCTCTATGAGCCGTAATACAAAACAAAAAGGGAACTCTTTTCTCATATTTTTTTAATCTTTTTTACACTAATGCCTTTTAGGTCGCTCAAAATACCAGTTATTCTCACCTCTTCGCTCTAGGCTGGCATTCATCACTTGAGCCATTGACTGTAAAGCATATTCCAAATCATTGGTTGGATAGGTGCCAACCAAACGTTTACTAGCAAAGTGTGGATGAAAACCAACCTTCGCTGAATGGTATCGTGCTAGCTCATTTAAAGTCATTGGTAGCGTCCAATCATCTACCGCAAGGATTGCGTTAATCCAAGATGCTCGGAATGGTTGAGCCTTAACAACCTCATCCATTGCCACTGCCGTAAAGGTTACCTGCTGATTGCTTTCTACCAGTTGACGTTGTTGTGTATCTTTTAAGGTTACTTCAACCGCTCCCTCAAATACCGACAGGGTTGTTTGACCGTCTTCCATTCGTACTGAAAAGCCAGTACCCTTTGCAACCATATCACCATGAATGGTAGATACCAACATAGGTCGTGAGGGCTGAACGGTATCTTTTGCAGTTTGCACGAATACTTCACCTAGCCAAAGTTGCACACGACGTTCAGTATTTGAGTAAGCAAGGTCTGCTTGTGTATTAGTATTAAGCCATAACTCCGTTTTGTCTTCCAACACTAATGCACGGCTTTGACCTTTTTGTATTTGTAATTGTGCCATTAGTGTTCGTAATTTAAAATTCATCGAATACATTTGGTTCCATTGCGATACTTCCCAAGCACCGCCTACTGCCAAAATACCAAACAGAGCCGATTTTAAAATTGCTCGGCGTGATGAAACGCCACGACGCAATACATGATTAGCTGCCAGTTGGTTCATCGGTTGCATTCGCTCTTCCAATAGCTGAACTTTTGTCCATGCGGCTTGGTGCTGAGGGTTTTCTGACAACCAGTTTTTCCATTCCTGTTGTTGTTCAAGGTTTGCATCACCTTCTTGCATTAAGGTATGCCAATCACATGCCTCCCTTAAAATTTCTTGCTCGATTTTCATTATTCAGCGGCATCCATTGCTAAAATGCAGGTCATCATAGCCCTAGCAACATATTTTTTTGTCATACGTTCACTCACCCCCAGTTCTAAAGCAATTTCTTTATACTTCACACCCTCTAACTGTTTCCTTAAAAACGCATGTTTTACTTTTTTAGGCAGGCTATCTAATGCATGGTCAATCATTAATAAAGATTCCAAAACTTCTGCCAGTGCTTCTTCAGAAAGGCTAACAGCTTCATCCTGCCAACTCATAGCCTCTAAATAAAGTTGCTCTACCTCTTTACGCCGCCAATGATCCGTCAACAAACCTTTTGCAATGGTTGCTAAATATGCTTTAGGATAACGAATTGTCATGTCAGCTTGTGAGGGCTTCTTCAAAATACGCACAAAGGTATCTTGCATAATTTCTTCGGCGTAAAAATGACAATCAATTTTTTTCAACAACCAAATATACAACCAAGAACGGTGTTCAGTATACAACTCTGAAACGACATCAACATGCGGAGAGGGTAACATTACATTTACTATCATTTAAAAAAGGATAACAAATTGTAATCTATATCGTTTGAAGTTACAAACCATACTATTTAGTACAAAAACAGTTCACTTCATCGACACGTTGAATTGAAGTGTCGATAAAATACAAAAATATCGACATGACACATTAAAAGTCCATATTCACTTGTAGACCAATAAAGCGTGGTTCACCTGTTTTAGCAAATTTTCTAACGCCTGACCTTACCGAGTATTGGGTTGCATAGTTTTGATCTGTTAGGTTACGTGAATATAAGAATGCCGACCAATCGTTCGCTTCATAACCTGACAATTTTTACTGGCTAAAGTTCATGGTACAGGCAGGCGTAATTATAGTAACTGACATTATTCTTTTTCTATTAAAGGCTATCCCTTTTGTTGAATAATTCCAAACATATTTTGACAAGCGGTATAATTTTCCATGCCTGTCCTGTTTAAGGAAGAGCTTAACAACTGATATGGTTGTTATTTGGCGTTCGAGATTTTAATCATGTCAGCGAGAAATAATAAATATATAGGAAAAGGAGTAAAAAGTGCAGTTAGCCATAGATATACCCGATGAGTTATTTTTGAGTATTAATAAAACTAAAACAAGCC
>CAYUHO010000120.1:0-4833 GCA_964444445.1 uncultured Piscirickettsiaceae bacterium
TCTTTAAGCGTTGCGATGAAGCGCTTTATTTGGCGAAAGAAAATGGACGTAATCGAGTAGAGGTTAAAGTCTAATCTTTTACAGGCTCTCGTATTAGGGTTTGTGCACTCGCTAAATATTTCTTGCGAGACCATAACAGTCCCCAACGGCTTCCCCCAACTTGTCGCCATAACATACTGGCACGAATACCCGCTAGCAACAAGGCTCTAATTTTATTGGCTATTTTAGGGTTTTGTAAATGTCCATGAGCACCGTTAACCATGATTCTTGGGTTGACTTGGCTAATATTTTCACTATATGCTCTTGCGAGTGTGGCAATGATGTTCTCGTGAAAGTCACCAAAATGACTACGGTTATTCTTTGCAGATTCAATTACTCGAAATACTTTTTCTAGCAGGCCTTCTTGTTCCGATATTTTTTTCTCTAAAATCATTAAGCTAAGAACGTATTTTGTGATTTCAATGTTTCGTGAACTAACTGCTTTGTCTGATGCCATCTGAGCAAGTAGTGTTTCTGTACCCAGTTGAATACCGTCAACATTACCGAAAACATCGAGTGTGTCCGTTGGGTTTTCATTAAATAAAGAGTTAACACTTGCTTCAAAAGCGGTTTCATCGGTTTTGCCGGTGGTTGCAAGGTCGTAAACCTGCTTAGCAACTTGGTATAAGCCAATTAAAGCAATGGTTCTGTCTTGTTGTGTGTAGTCAGTCATAAGTTACCGTTTTTTAGTTACTGTTCAATTGTATGGTATCTACCTGTAATAATACCACCACCCAAGCAGTCTTTATCTGCATAAAAAACCACTGATTGTCCTGGTGCAATTGCGGTTTGATTTTCATTGAATTTTACGGTTATTTTATCACCGTCATTTGCAATGATTTGACAAGGTTGTTCAGCCTGTCGGTAGCGAATTTTCGCCTTTAATTCCTGTCCAATTTTTGGCGGAGTGCCTTGGATCCAATCCAATGTTTCGGCAGTTAAGTACTGGTGGTTTAGTAATGGGTGTTCTTTACCTTGTACCGCGACTAATTGGTTGTTTTTAAGGTTTTTGTCTGCTGCAAACCAAGCTTCACCTGTTTCACCGTGACCACCGCCAACCCCAAGCCCTTTGCGTTGTCCAAGGGTGTGATACATTAAGCCATCATGTTGACCAATGACGTTTCCTTTTGTATCAATAATATCACCAGGTTTGGCTGGAATAAAGCGTTGTAGAAAATCTTTGAAATTTTGCTCTCCAATAAAGCAAATGCCGGTGCTATCCTTTTTGTCATAGGTGATAAAACCAGCTTCTTCAGCTAACTCTCTGACGAGGGGTTTTTCAAGTTCACCAATCGGGAATAGCGCTTTTTCCAGTTGATGTTGCTGTAAGGTATACAGAAAATAACTCTGATCTTTATTGTTGTCCAGCCCCTTTAAAAGATGAAATTTGCCATCACTGTTTTGGCTAATTCTAGCGTAATGTCCAGTCGCAATATAATCTGCTCCAAGCGTTATGGCGTGATTTAAAAAAGCCTTAAATTTAACCTCTTTATTACATAAAATATCGGGATTGGGAGTTCTGCCTGCTTCATATTCCGTTATAAAATGTTCAAACACTCTATCCCAGTACTCAGCAGAAAAGTTTTCGATATGGAGTTTAATGCCGAGCTTTTCACAAACGGCTAAGGCATCTTGCATGTCTGCCATCGCAGGGCAGTAATCGTCGGTATCGTCTTTTTCCCAGTTCTTCATAAACAAGCCTTCAATATTGTAACCTTGTTTTTGCAAAATGAGCGCTGTAACAGACGAGTCAACACCGCCAGACATGCCGACGATGACTTTGGTTTTAGTGTTTTCAGGGTTAAAGGAAAGTAAATTGTTCATTGCGATACTATGTTATTTTGGATTAAGTTGAATTTTAGCAGATTGGCAAGTTGATGATAGGTTTATAAAATTAAGCGATGATTGTTTTGTTGTTTTTTGTATTCTCCAACATTTAAACCGTGAATACGCCAATCACCAATTTGAGTGCGAATAAGCCGTAAGGTTGGAAAGCCAGCGGCAGCGGTCATACGCCTGACTTGGCGATTTTTCCCTTCTTTTAGTTTAAGCTCTAGCCAACTGGTTGGAATGTTCTTGCGTTCTCTAATTGGTGGGTTTCTAGGCCACAACCATTTAGGTTCTGCTATTTTTCTTGCCTTTGCTGGAGCAGTCATACCATCTTTTAGTTTAATACCATTTTGCAGCTGATGAATGGCTTGCTTTGAAATCTCACCTTCAACTTGCACAAGGTAGGTTTTTTCAAGTTTATGTTTTGGGTCAGCAATACGATTTTGTAGCTTTCCATCATCAGTCAGAATTAATAATCCTTCAGAATCATAATCTAATCTGCCAGCGGCATAGACGTTTGGGATATCAATATAATCTGCCAAGGTAGAACGTTTTTTGGTGGCACTTTCATCGGTGAATTGACACAGCACTTGAAAGGGTTTATTAAAAAGGATTACTTGATTCATTCTGGCTCATTTATGACTATCGGAAATTTATCAATGTTAGAATAATATCTGAATCCTCAGATAGGATTTGGATACTACTAATATTAACATTTTTACAGGTTTGATTATGTCTCAAAAAATTATTTATACATTAACTGATGAAGCACCAGCGTTAGCTACCTATTCTTTACTGCCGATTGTTCAAGCATTTTCTAAATTGGCTGATGTTGAAGTAGAAACAAGAGACATTTCATTAGCTGGAAGAATTGTGGCAAATTTTACCGACTACTTAACTGATGAACAAAAAATGGACGATGCGCTAGCAGAGTTAGGTGAGCTGGCAAAACTGCCTGAAACGAATATTATTAAACTACCAAATATCAGTGCTTCGATTCCCCAGTTAACGGCTGCAATTGCAGAATTACAAGCAAAAGGTTATGCCTTACCTGAATTTCCTGCTGACCCAAAAACAGATGAAGAAAAAACCATTCGTACAAACTATGCAAAGGTTTTAGGTAGTGCGGTTAACCCTGTTTTACGTGAAGGGAACTCTGATCGACGCGCACCTGTAGCGGTTAAAAATTTTGCTAAATCTAATCCACACTCAATGGGTGCTTGGTCTGCCGATTCAAAAACCAGTGTTAAAAGTATGACAGAAGGGGACTTCTACGGTTCAGAAACCTCAACCACACTTGAGCATTCCACGGATTATAAAATCATCCTGCATAAAGATAATGGTGAGCAGACAGAATTAAAAGGCTATGCAAGTTTACAAGCAGGCGAGATTATCGACACCGCAGTAATGAAACAATCAGCACTTTCTAGTTTTCTAAAAGAAACGATCGCTGAAGCCAAACAAAACGGGGTATTGTTTTCTCTGCATTTGAAAGCTACGATGATGAAAGTATCTGACCCAATTATTTTTGGTCAAGCAGTTTCCGTTTTCTTTGAAGACCTATTCTGCAAGCATGCGGACACACTTAAAGAATTAGGCGTAAATCTTAATAATGGCTTTGGCGATGTGATGAGTAAAATTGAATCCTTACCAGCGGCCAAAAAAGCAGGCATTGAAGCAGATATTGCAGCAATTCTAAACGAACAAGCAAGTCTTGCGATGGTAGATTCAGATAAAGGGATTACCAACTTGCACGTGCCATCTGATGTAATTATTGATGCCTCCATGCCAGCGATGATTCGTACTTCTGGGCAAATGTGGAATGCAGATGGAAAACAGCAAGATACCATGGCAGTGATTCCAGATAGAAGCTACGCAGGGGTTTATAAAGAAACTGTTAATTTCTGCAAAACACATGGTGCATTTGATCCTACCACCATGGGAACCGTCCCTAATGTTGGTCTAATGGCACAAAAAGCAGAAGAATATGGCTCGCATGATAAAACCTTCCAAATGACAGAAGCAGGAAGGGTAAAAGTCGTTAATGCACAGGGAGAAACCCTACTGTCTCAAACCGTAGAAGCGGGGGATATTTTCCGCATGTGTCAAACTAAAGATGCGCCAATTCAAGACTGGGTAAAACTAGCCGTAACTCGAGCAAAAGCAACAGGTTATCCAGCCGTATTTTGGCTAGACACCAACCGAGCGCATGACCATCAAGTGATCGAAAAAGTAAATGGATACCTGCTTTCACACGATACAACTGGGATTGAAGTTCACATTATGGCACCTGAAGAAGCGACACGTTATACGCTACGTCATGTGGCAGAAGGGGATAATGTTATTTCCGTCACAGGAAATGTATTACGCGACTATTTAACCGATTTATTCCCAATTCTAGAATTAGGAACTTCCGCCAAAATGCTATCAATTGTGCCTTTAATGAATGGTGGTGGATTGTTTGAAACAGGGGCAGGGGGTTCAGCACCTAAGCATGTACAACAGCTATTAGCGGAAAATCATTTGAGATGGGATTCGCTGGGAGAGTTCTTGGCGATTGCAGTTTCCTACGAACATCTTGCGAATAAATTTGATAATAAAAAAGCCGCTGTACTATCGGCAACACTAGACAAAGCAACTGAAAAATTATTAGCAAACAACCAATCCCCAGCAAGAAATGCAGGGAAAATAGATAACAAAGTCAGTCATTTCTATCTCACCATGCACTGGGCAGAAGCCTTAGCCAAGCAAACTGAAGATAAAGAACTGCAAAACAAATTCAAAGCCATAGCTGAAGAATTAATAGAGAAAAAAACCGTTATTCTTGAAGAACTAAATGCCTACAGTCACAGTAAAATTGATCTAGCTGGTTACTACCAACCAAATGCTCAACTGGTCACCTCTGTTATGAGACCAAGTACAACCTTCAATAGCATTATTGATCAACTATAATTAATATTTCTT
>CAYUHO010000121.1:0-4828 GCA_964444445.1 uncultured Piscirickettsiaceae bacterium
GCGACACTTTTTTCTCAGCCTAATTCTAACCTTAGTTATTAAGCGGCTCCTTAAGATACTGTCTTAAATGACCTATTTCAATAGTTGAACCTGTTGAAGTAGGACTATTGATCAAAAACTCTACCGCGTTCACAATTGCCATTTCTGTTGGTTCAATTGGAATTGCCATCTCTTGCAACCGCTTACGTCTATACTCTTCAGTATCTCCTTGATTAAAAACAATTAACCCTGGTGCAATTGTATTCACCTTCACGGTAGGGGCAAACTTTTTAGCAAAGCTGTTCATCATACTATTCAAAGCGGCCTTTGTTCCAAGATAAGCGACATAATCAGCGTGACCTAGCTTAGCTTTACAGTCAGTAACAGCGATCACATCTGCTCTTTGGGTACTTTTGTTCAATTTATCAATCAGTCCTAGGGTAATTTGATAGGGTGCAACCTGGTGAACGGCAATCATTTCATGATAGGATACCAAATCCAATTTTTCGTCTTTCAACCAAATAGAAGCATTATGAACCAGCAAACTAACGGAATAAACTTGTTCTTTAAATGCTTGTAAAAAATTAATTACCTGCTGACTATCCGTAAAATCAACCTGAAAACCAGTTGCTCCTAAAGCGGTTAAAACTTGAATTTCTTTTCGAGGCGTCTTATAGGTAAAGAAAACGTTTTTCCCTTGCTTTAGAAAATGTTTCGCTAGATACAAACCAACTCTTTGTCCTGCTCCAGTAATTAATATTACATTTTCAACCATTTATATCACCTTAATTTTTTTAATCTATATAATACCCGCTTCATTTATAAAACGGATTAAAAAATGCAGAACAGAGATCATGACGTTATTATAGTCGGAGGGGGTATTACAGGGACAGCACTAACCTATGTACTATCGAAATATACCGATATTAAGAGCGTCTGCATTTTTGAAAAGTACGGCTCACTTGCCCCTTTAAATTCAAACGCAACCAGCAATAGTCAAACATTACATTGTGGAGATATTGAAACCAACTATACCTTAGAAAAAGCCGTACAGGTCAAGTACACAGCTAACATGCTCGTCAATTATGCAAAACAGCTACCAAAAAATGATTTTTTGTTTAAGTTTCCGAAGATGATTTTGGCAGTAGGAGAAGATGAATGTGCTAGATTAGAAAAACGTCACCAAGTATTTAAAGATGACTTTCCATACATGGAACAATGGGACGCCAAAAAAATAGCAGAGGTTGAGCCTGCTGTTGCTCTTCTTAATGGAAAACCTCGCCCAGAAAAAATAATGGCAAGTGGCTGTGAGAATGAATATTCAGCTGTTAATTATGGAAATCTTGCTCGCTCTTTTATTGAAAGTTCTCGCAACACCAATACCAAAATCAACCTAGTCTTAAGTACCAAGGTTGAAAAAATTATCAAACTGGAAGATGGTTACGAATGCCAAACTGCTCAGGGAAGTTATAGAGCAAAATTTGTGGTTGTATCAGCGGGTGCACACAGTTTGCTATTAGCTCACCAATTAGGGCACGGGCTTGACCTATCCATATTACCAATGGCAGGTAGTTTTTACTTTACGCCTAAATTATTAAACGGAAAAGTTTACACCATGCAAAATGACAAGCTGCCTTTTGCAGCCTTGCATGGCGACCCTGATCTAACAGAAGAGGGAAAAACTAGATTTGGGCCAACCGCACTAATGCTGCCAAAACTTGAACGTTACACAGGTGGAACCTATTTTGATTTTTGGCGTAGCTTAAAACTTGATAGTAAGGTCATCAGCGTCCTTTGGAACCTAATGAAAGACAGCACTATTCGTAACTACATCTTAAAGAATTTTTTATTTGAAATTCCTTGGCTAAACAAGAAATTATTTGTAAAAGATGCCCAAAAAATCATTCCAGACCTTACAACAGAGCAACTCACCTACGCAACAGGTTATGGTGGAATTCGCCCACAAGTAATTGATAAAACGACTAAAGAATTAAAACTTGGTGAAGCCAGTATCGTACCTGAAAAAGACAACCTTATATTCAACATGACACCCTCACCAGGTGCCACTACCTGCTTAGGCAATGCCTATAGAGATACCAAAATCCTATGTGAAAAGCTCAACATTAACTTTAATCGAGACGAGCTTATAAGCGATTTATTAAATGGAAAAGATTTAAAGAGTCACTGAAAATAGCTATGCTATAATCGCTCGTTCTAAAAATTTAAACGTTCAACAGGAATTACTTCCCCAGAACAATAACCGAAGGAAATTGCATGACAACTAAGAACATGCCCGATATCGCGTGTCAACCGCATACCACCCCACAAGGAACTTTAAACTGGGTTGGAATGTCCGGTATTGAATTACCGATTTTAATTAAAAACAATCAACAAGAAAACATTACTATTCCAGCAAAAGCACAAGCTTATGTTAGTTTAGACGACCCACTAAGCAAAGGCATTCATATGTCTCGCTTATACCTTCTGCTTAATAAAATGAGTGCTGAAAACAGCATTTCATCTAACCATATAAAAACCATGCTAACTGTGTTTTTAAACTCTCATGAAGGATTAAGTGAAAATGCAATGGTCGAATTATCATTCAACTATTATGAAAACAGACCATCACTAAAATCAAACAATTCTGGCTGGAAGTTTTATAAAACAACCGTACGCGGAGAAATAAAAAAAGGAAAATTTCAATGCGAAGCAAGCATTAGCATTCCTTACTCCTCAACCTGCCCTTGTTCAGCTGCCCTATCACGCCAACTGATTCAAGAAGCATTTGACAAACAATTTACCAATAAAGAAATTAATTTTGAAGATGTGATTGCATGGTTAGGTACAAACGATGGTGTCAACGCAACACCACATAGCCAACGTTCTTATGCTCAAGTTAAAATCAAACTAAATGAATCACATAAACTAAATATTGCAGACATCATTCACCACATTGAAGATGCGATTCAAACCCCCGTACAAGCAACTGTTAAACGTGAAGACGAGCAAGAATTTGCGCGCCTAAACGCAGCAAACCTCATGTTCTGTGAAGATGCTGGACGAAGAGTACAAGCAAAACTAAATACCTGTAATGAGTTCTCTGATTACTGGTTAAGAATCAACCACCTAGAAAGCTTGCACCCGCATGATGCGGTTTCAATTGTAACCAAAGGGGTTGAAAACGGCTACACAGATGAACCTAACTACATGGATCCATTTAACCACTAGTTTTTAACTAAAAAACACCAGCCCCCCTGGTGATTTTTACTGAAATATTATCTTCATCACGAAATCAAAACTAACGTTCTCTTTAACACTGAACAACTAAAGGACAAATTATGGGTGAATTTTTTACCGCAATCAATGGTATTTTAGAAGCGGTTTTATTTTTTGACATTCTTTTTGGTCAAGTTGAAGGAACCAGTATTCCATTTCTAGTTGCATGGCTAATTGCTGGCGGAGTTTATCTTACATTTAAGATGAATTTTGTTGGATTAAGATATTTCAAACACTCATACCGAATCATCAAAGGCGACTACAAAACCAAAGATGACAAAGGAACAATCTCCCCTTTTGGCTCACTCACCACCGCTCTCAGTGCAACCGTTGGGCTCGGAAACATCGCAGGGGTCGCACTCGCCGTTTCACTCGGTGGACCTGGCGCAACCTTCTGGATGATTGTTGCTGGCTTTTTAGGAATGAGTTTAAAATTCACTGAAGTAACGCTTTCGTTACAACACAGACAATTCCTAAAAGACGGTACCGTCATGGGTGGCGCGATGCAATACCTCTCACAAGGTTTTGCCAACAAAGGCTTCCCCGTTTTTGGGCGCAACCTAGCAATCGTGTTTGCAATCTTCATGATTGGTGGTGCAATCGGTGGTGGTAACACCTTCCAAGTCTCTCAAGCCGCGGGTGCAATCGGACAAGAAATACCATTTTTTGAGGAAAACCCAATTTATTTCGGCATCATCATTGCCACACTGGTTGGCTTTGTTATTATTGGTGGGGTTAGACGTATTGCCTGTATTACAGAAAAGCTCGTTCCAATTATGGCGATTATCTATATCGTCGCATCCCTATGGATTCTAGGCTACCACTACGACCTAATCGGCAATGCATTCAGTCTAATTTTCACCGAAGCATTTACCACTAACGCCCTCTACGGAGGAATGGTCGGAGCCATCGTACAAGGCTTTCAACGCGCCGTATTTTCAAGTGAAGCTGGACTTGGTTCCTCACCAGTTGCTCACGCCCCTGCCAAAACAAAATACCCAGTTCGCCAAGGACTCGTTGCCCTTTACGAACCTTTCATCGATACCATCGTAATCTGTACCATGACTGCGCTCGTCATTATCATCACAGGTGTATACGATCCAACAGGTACCTACTCAAACCTAATCGAAAGCCAACAAGGAGCCGCACTAACCTCAGTCGCTTACGGAACAGTCATTTCATGGTTCCCAGTTGTACTGTCAGTCAGCATCGCTTTATTTGCCTTCTCAACCATGATTTCATGGTCATACTACGGTGAAAGAGCATGGGTATATATTTTTGGTTCAAAACTCTCCATTCTATACAAAATCCTCTTCCTATCCCTAACCATCATAGGAACAATTGTCAGCACAGACATACTAGTAAGTTTCAGCTTCATGCTACTACTTGGAATGGCACTCCCCAACATCCTAGGCCTATTCATCCTAAGTGGCGACGTGAAAAAAGAACTAGTTGAATACGATAAAAAGTTAAAAAGAGGAGAATTGGATGCGGAGGCGATAAGATAGTCCTTGCACTCACTTAAGGAATAACTTAATAACTAAAACACAAAAAACCCTTCTTTTTAACACCT